>NZNW01000052.1 GCA_002695065.1 Salinicola sp.
GCAGCTCCGCCAATGCCAACGCGGGTGGCCGCACCCGGCTGTCGAGCCTGATCCACGGCAGCCTGCTGCTGGTCAGCGTGGCGTTCCTCGCCATGTGACTGGAGCTGATTCCGCTGGCGACGCTGGCGGCGATCCTGCTGCATACCGGCTACAAGCTGGCCAGGCCGGCGCTGTTCCTCGATCAGTATCGCGAAGGCATGCGCCGTTTCATCCCGTTCACCGTCACGGTGATCACGATCCTCGCCACCGATCTGCTGATGGGCGTGCTGGTGGGGCTGGTGTGCAGTCTCTACTTTCTGCTGCAGTCCGGCTATCGTTCGGCGATTGCCTGCACCCGGCGTGGCGATCACATGCTGCTCAAGTTCCAGCAGGACGTCTCGTTTTTGAACCGTGAGGAGATGCGCCAGTATCTCGACGCGGTGCCGGACAACGGCGAGCTGATCATCGATGCCACCGGCGCCAACTACATCGATCCGGACATTCGCGAGGATATCGACCGTTTCGTCGGCAACGCGTCTTCCCGCGGCATCGTGGTCGAGCTGCGCGATGTGGAGGGTACCTCCGGCACGTTCGGCGATGTCGAGCCGGCCCGAGGCGTGGCGCGGGCCGTTTGACCACCGGTGGTGACCCCGTCTCGACCGCCGCGCCCTTGCCGGGGTGCGGCGGTTCGCATTGGCGTGAGGCCAGCCTTCAGGAGAGCGGTTTGCGCAGGTAGATCCGCCTCAATCCGGCCTCCTCGGCGCGATGCGTCTCCACATAGCCGTAGCGCCGATAGATCGCCAGGTTCTCGTGCATCAGTTCCTGGGTGTAGAGCGTCACGTTATCGAAGCCCAGCTGTCTGGCCCGGGTCTCCGCCAGTGCCATCAGCTCGCGGCCGAATCCACGGCCCTGTGCGGCGGGAGCCACCGCCACGTTGTCGAGCAGCAGCGTGTCGGGTTTGGGGATCAGCACCAGCAGTCCGACCACCTCGTCGCCTTCCACCAGCAGATTGACGTGGCCGGCCGCGATATGACGGGCATAGCGATTGTCGCCGATATCGCGGATCGGACCGGGTGTCTTGCCGATACGCTCGACGTAATGGCCGTAGGCCGCGGTGACCAGCGCTTCCACGGCCTGCCGGTCGGTGGCGCGGGCCAGGCGTATCGCGCTCATCGGGGCTCCTTGGAGAAACGTGTGTCGCAGTCGTCTGCCCCCAGTTGCGTCACCTCGCTCGGGGCGCCGTGATCGTCCAGGCAGACCTGGCCGATACCGGCGCGATTCCACAGCCGCTCGCCTTTCGAGCGGCGCTCGGGTCGGTAAGGCTCGATCAGCATGCGGCGACGCTTGGTGAGCCAGTTGAGCGGCGACCAGGGCGCATAGAGCCAGCGATTGAGACGGTCGAACCAGTCGAGCAGCGTATCGGGGAAGGTGTTCTTGAGACCGCTGCTGGTGATCTGCCACATGCGGGGACTGTCGCGGCGCTGGCGGATGGTGATCGCATAGACGAAGGAGTAGTGGACGTCGCCGGAGAGGATCACGTAACGCTGCGGCGTGCGGCTGTGGCGCAGGATATTGAGCATGGTTTGGGCGGCGCCGGGGTGTGCCATCCAGTTCTCCGCATCGACCAGCAGCGGCTTGCCGAACCAGGTGAACACACGCTGGATGCCCTCGATCAGCTTGACGCCGAAGATCGGCGCCGGGGAGACGATGATCACCGACGGCTCCCCGAGCAGCTCCTGCTGGAACTCGCTCAGCGCCTCCCAGTCCATCAGCCCCGAGGGGTGGTGCCGGCGGCGTTCGCTGCGCCAGCGCCGGGTGCGCGTATCCAGCACGACCAGCCGAGGCGTCGACTCGATTGTATAGCCCCAGCCGGTGAAACGCAGCAGCCGGGTCACCAGCCGGTCCTGCAGCTGGCAGTCGAAAGCGCCGTCACCGCTGGCGGAGTCCAGCCATTCGCGACTGGCGCTCAGCGCTTCGGCCAGTCCATCGGGATCGTTGCCCCAGCCCTGGCAGAACAGGTACGCGATCAGGGCGTTGCCCACGATCCGGCGCGAGAAGGGGTGATCGTAGACCGCGGCCTCCCAGGCAGCGGAGAGGTTCCAGTCGTCGGTGACGTCGTGGTCGTCGAAGATCATCAGCGTGGGCAGATGGGCGAATAGGCGTGCCACGCCCGGCAGACCGGTGACGAAAGCATCGATATGCCGCTGCTCGTCGCGGTAGCGGTCCTGCTCCTCCGCGGCCAGTTGCGGCATCTCGACCTCGATCAGCCGCCAGGGTGTCGGCGACCATACCAGCAGGTACATCGCCAGCAGTTCGGCAAAGGTGATCAGGTGGTTTTCCGCGCTGGCGGTGGTGAAGATCGGCTTGCGCACGCCACCGAAGAACTTCTCGCGCAGTGCCTCGGTGGAACGGATCGCCGGCAGCAGCTCGTCACGATGATAGTAGGTCTCGTCGCGGGCGTAGAGTTCGCTGCCGCTGGCGATGTCCGTGCCTTCCAGGCATTCGTCGTAGAGGCCGAGGCGGGCGATCAACGCATGGATGGCGGCCAGCATCGGGCCAGCGACGTCGTCGGCGTAGATCTGGTCCCCGGTCAGCAGCAGTGCCGCCGGCCTGGCGGCGGCGTCTTCATGGCAGCCATCCAGCCAGCGGTCGGCGCGCACCAGGCCGTCCTCGCTGGGGTGGTGGGGTTTGCGGCAGGAGCCATGAAGCAGGTTGTCGTAGCGCGAGCGCAGCACCAGCGTGGGTAGCGGTTCGCTGCCGTAGCACAGTGACTTGCCCCAGTCGCCGATCGAGTGCCATCCGGACTCGCCACGATAGGCGAGGTCGTAGGCGATGCGGACATCCTGGGGCAGGGCGGCATCCAGCTCCAGGTCGATCAGGTAGAGGTGGGCACGGGCGCCCACCTCCACCCGTGTCGTTGCCGTTGCCAGCTCATGGGTTCGCGACGCGTCGTCGGTGATCAGGGTCAGCCGGAACTCGAGCGGGCGCGATGCGGCCAGCCACAGCACCAGTCGCTGGGGCGCCGCCCGGCGGAGTATCGGCCCGGCCAGGATGTCGGGGAGGTCGTCTGACAAGTCGCAGGTTCCTGAAAGCATCGATGGGCCAAGCATACTTCAGTCGTGGCTCCCGGCCACGCTTCCGGGGAGGATCCATCGCATCGCGTTCAGCGCCGTCGCTTGAGCGTCCTGTCGATCACGTCCAGCCCCGGCCTGTAGTCGCCACGGGCCGCTTGCATGGCTCTCGCCAGCGCCTGTTCGGCGACACGGTCGTGGTCCTGGGGCAGCGAGTTCACCTTGCAGGGCAGGAAATCGAGTAGCCGGTCGTCGCCGAAGGTGGCCAGGCGCAGGTCGGCCGGTGGGGTGCCGTGTTCGAGCAGCACGTCGAGCAGGCCGTCCATCAGGGTATAGGAGGCGGTGACGATGGCGTCCGGCAAGCCGTCGTCATCCAGCAGCCGCTGCATCAGCGAGGCACCGCTATCGTGATCGTAGCGCTCGCCGCTGAAGCAGCGGGGACGGCACCGGGGCTCGCCGGCCAGGGCATCCAGAAAGCCGCGCCGCCGCTCGGTGCTGATCGAGAGATCCGGTACGGCGTCCAGCCACACCACGTCCGTCACCTCGTCGGCCAGCACCGAACGGGTCAACATCTCGCCGGCGGCCCGACCGTTGGTCACGATGTTGACGAAGCGTTCGGGATCCAGCGGTCGGTCGATGGCGATGATCGGTAGTCCCTGCGCCAGCAGTTCGACATAGAAAGGGTCCCGGGGGCTCAAGCTGCTGGCCACCAACAGCACGTCGCAGCGCTGGGCGCGCAGGGATCTCGCGACTTCGCGCTCGCTCTGCGGGTCGTCGTCGGAACCGGCGATCAACAACTGATAGCCCTGCCGGCGCGCGCCATGCTCGAGGCGCTTGGCCAACCGTGCGTAGCTGCCGTTCTCCAGATCCGGCACGATCAGGCCCAGGGTGCGGCTGTCGCCTCCCCGCAGTGCCGCCGCCTGGGCATCGATTCGGTAGTCGTGGGCGTTGGCGACGGCCAGCACCCGTGCCATCGTGGCTTCGCTGATGCGCCTCGCCTTGGCCTGGCCGTTGAGAACATAGCTGGCGGTGGTGCGGGAAACGCCGGCCAGTCGGGCGATATCGGCAAGCTTCATGCAGGGCTCCTGCGATGTCCATGGGAGAGGGCGGCGCATTTTCACGGTCTGAACGATACCGCGTCGGGTCCTGTCGGCCCAGTCCGATTTCGGCGGCGACCGTGCCGGGACGGGCGTGAGGCGAAGGTCTAGCTTGCCAAACCGCGCGTCAGCAGAGAGCATTGGTGCCATTGAGGTGACACGATTCAGCTAGCGTCCATGAATCCGCCTGCCCCGCCGATTTCGCTGCGGCTGCGGGCCGCGTATCGTGCATCGAACGACCCACTCGGAGAGATCCTTATGTTGACCCTCCAGCCGCAAGACGCGGCGCTTGATTGCCAGGCCGACAGTTGGCAGGCGGCGCTGGATCAGGCCGCCGCCTCGTTGCACGAGGCCGGTCTGGTCGAAGCCGACTATCGCGATGCCCTGCATGCCCGCGAGGCGCAGGGCTCGACCTTCCTCGGCAGCGGTATCGCCATTCCCCACGGCACCCCGGAGAGCCGCGGGCAGATCCATCGAACCGGCGTTCGTCTGCTGCAGTTCCCGTCTGGCGTGACCTGGCACGACGGCAACCGGGTGTTCCTGCTGGTGGCGATCGCCGCCGCCAGCGACGAGCATCTCGACGTGCTGCGCCGCTTGACCCACGTCCTCGACGACGAAGGGGTCGCCGAGCGCATCGCCAACGCCGACAGCGCCGAAGCGATGGTGGCGCTGCTCGCCAAACCGCCGGCCAGGGCTCGTCTGGACGCCGGCACGCTGTGCCTGGGTTTCCCGGCGCGGGACCGTTTCGAGCTGGCGCTGGCGGCGGCGGCGCGACTGCGCCAGGCGGAGTGCGTCGATGCGCGCTTCGTCGCCGCGATCACCGAGCAGGAGCCGGTCGCGCTCGGTCAGGGGCTGTGGCTGGTGAGTGCTTCCCTCGGCGTCAGCCAGCCGGCGCTGGCGCTGGCGACACCGGAGCGGTCGTTCAGCGGTCCGAAAGGCGTGGTCAATGGCGTCTTCTGCGTCGCGGCGCAAGGCGACGTTCACCGGGCGCTGCTGGAGCGGCTGGCGGATCTGCTGGATAGCGGTGAAGGCGAGGCGCTGGTCGATGCCGATGCGGATCATGTCCTGGCGCGGTTGTCCGGCGAGTCGAGTCGTGCCGAGACCGCCCGGGCAACGCTGCTCAATGCGCATGGCCTGCACGCACGGCCTGCCAAGCTGCTGGTCCAGGCGGCCCGCGAGCAGCCGCTGCCGGTCCGCGTGCGCCTGATGGAGGGCGCGGCGGAGACGGTTTCCGCCGCCAGCCTCACCAAGGTAATCGGGCTGGGTGCCCGACGCGGTCAGACGCTGATCTTCTCCGCCGAGGGGGAGGGGGCCCAGGCGGCGCTGGCGGCGATGGTCGCCGCCGTCAAGGCCGGGCTCGGTGAGTCGGTGCGCCCGCTGGCGGATGGCGGCCTCGCCGATCATGCGTCTCGAGACAAGAGCGCGGCGCGACCGGAAGAGGCCCCGCAGGAGCCTGTCGCCGACGACACGGTACTGCCGGCCACTGCCGCCTCGCCGGGCCTGGCGATCGCGCCGGTCTTCGTGATGCGCGCGCCCAGCTTCGATTATCCCGAGCGGGCTCGCGATCTGGCGCCGGAGCAACAAGGGGATGCCGAACGCCAGCGGGAGCGTCTGGGGGCCAGCCTGAGCGAGGCGCGTGACCAGCTGCGCGCGCTGATCGGCACCGCCAAGGGCGGCGACGTGGCCGAGATTCTCTCCATGCACGCCGAGATGCTCGACGATCCCGAGCTGCACGAAGCGGCCTTCGAAGGCATGCGCGATGGCCTGAGCGCCGAAGCCGCCTGGTGGCAGGCGATCGATACCGCCGCCCGTGCCCAGGAAGTGCTGGCGGACCGCCTCCTGGCCGAACGGGCAGCGGATCTTCGTGACGTGGGCCGTCGCGTGCTCGGCGTGTTGTGCGGGGTGAAGATGCCGACACCGCCGCAGCGCCCGTACATTCTGGTCACCGACGACATCGGGCCCTCCGACGTGGCGCGTCTCGACACCGCCCAGGTGCGGGGACTGCTGACCGCCCGCGGTGGCGCCACTTCCCACAGCGCCATCCTGGCGCGGGCGCTGGGCATCCCTGCGGTGGTGGGCGCCGGCCCGCGGGCCCTGACGCTCGCCAACGACGATGAACTGATCCTCGATGGCGATCTCGGCCGGGTGATCGTGCGTCCCAGCGCGGAGCGCCGCGATCGCGCCGAACTGCGGCTCAAGGAGCTGGAGCGACTGCGCCGCGAGGCCCACGGCTCGCGATTCGAGGAGGGTCGCACGGCGGATGGCCGCCGCGTCGAGGTCGCCGCCAACCTGGGCAACACCGCCCACGCCGCGGATGCCGTCGAGCAGGGCGCCGAGGGCGTCGGGCTGTTGCGCACCGAGTTCCTGTTCATGGCGCATCCGGAGGCGCCGGATCTGGAGACCCAGATCGGTGAGTACCAACGCGCCTTCGATGCCCTCGATGGCCGTCCGCTGGTGGCGCGCACGCTGGACGTCGGTGGCGACAAGCCGCTGCCCTACTGGCCGGTGGCGGCGGAGGACAATCCGTTTCTCGGTCTGCGCGGCATCCGGCTGGCGCTGACCCGTCCCGACGTCCTCGAAACCCAGCTGCGGGCACTGTTGACCGCCGCCGGCGATCGTCCGTTGCGGATCATGTTCCCGATGGTCAAGGACGTCGACGAGTACCGCCAGGCCAGGGCAATCGTCGACCGGCTGCAGCAGGAGATCGGCGCGGCGGACGTCCAGGTCGGGGTGATGATCGAGATTCCTTCCGCAGCGCTGCTGGCGCCTAGCCTGGCGGCGGAGGTCGATTTCTTCTCCGTCGGCACCAACGACCTGACCCAGTACACCCTGGCGATCGACCGTGGCCATCCCGAGCTCTCGTCCCAGGCGGATGGCCTGCATCCGGCGGTACTGCGGCTGATCCAGATGACGGTGGATGCCGCCCATGCCGAGGGCAAGTGGGTCGGCGTCTGCGGCGAACTGGGCTCGGACGCCGCCGCGGTGCCGGTGCTGGTCGGGCTGGGGGTCGACGAGCTCTCGGTGTCGGTGCGCCAGGTACCCATGGTCAAGGCCCGCCTGCGCGGCATCACCCAGGCAACGGCGCGGCTACATGCCGAGACGGCACTGGCCCAGGCCACCAGCCAGGCCGTGCGCGATGCGCTGGAGGCACTCTGATGGCGCATGTGCTGGTGGTGACGCTCAACCCGGCGCTGGATCTGTCGATCCAGTTGCCGCGACTCGAGCCGGGGGCGGTCAATCGCACGCGGTCGTCGCATCTGGCAGCGGCCGGCAAGGGACTCAACGTTGCCCAGGTGCTGGTGGCGCTGGGCCACCGCGTGACGCTGTCGGGCTTTCTGGGCGCGGACAATGACACCGCGTTCGTCCAGGCCTGCCGGCGCGACGGCATCGAGGATGCCAGCCTGCGCCTGCCCGGCGAGACCCGGATCAACGCCAAGCTGGCCGAGGACGACGGCCGGGTGACCGACGTCAACGGCCCTGGGGTCGAGGTCTCCGGGGCCGCACTGGCCGAGCTGACCGCCGCGCTGGTCGCCTGCTGCGAGACTTCGGCGCCGTCGGCCGTGGTGGTCACCGGCAGCCTGCCGCCGGGCGTCACCGCGGCGGACTTCGCCGCGCTGATCGAAACGCTCAAGGCGAGCGGTATCCCGATCTGGGTCGATACCAGCGGGCCGGCGCTGGCGGCAGCGCTGGCGGTTTCGCCTCACGCGGTCAAGCCCAACGAGCAGGAGCTGGCCGAGTGGGCCGGCGGTCCGCTGGACGAACAGGCATCACAGCTCGATGCGGCCCGGCGGCTGCATGCGGCCGGCATCGAGGAGTCGATACTGTCGCTGGGCGCGGAGGGCACGCTGTGGATCAGCCGGCGCGGCGCATGGCGGGCGACCCCGCCCAGGGTCGAGGTCAAGAGTACGGTGGGGGCCGGCGACACCCTGCTGGCCGCGCTGCTGCATGGGGTGATCGCGGGTCAGTCACCGCAGGACGCCCTGCGCCAGGCAACGGCGCTGGCGGCAGAAGCGGTCCGGCATGTCGGCGTCGGTGATCCGCACGTCGAGGATTTCCAGCAATTACTGCAACAGACGCGTGTCACTCGCTGCGGCGACGCACGTCAGGAGGGGGCATGAACGGTGAACGCATGAACGTCATTCTGATTACGGCCTGCCCCAGCGGCATGGCGACGACCTTTCTGGCCGCGCGGCGTCTGGAGCAGGCCGCGCTGCGTCGCGGCTGGCAGCCCCGGGTGGAGATGCACGGCGAACTCGAACCGGTCGCACCGGTATCGGAACAGGCGATCGCCGAGGCGGACCTGGTCGTGGTGGCCGCCGATCGGGTGCCCGAGCCGTCGCGCTTCGTCGGCAAGCGGCTCTATCGCGCAGCGGTCCAGCAGGCGCTGCCCGATCCCGAGGCGTTTCTCGAGCGTGCCGCCCGCGAGGCGACGGCGTTCGACGCCGCCAGCGAACCTGCGAATGCCCCGGCGGTGGCCGAGGCGGAGCCTTCACGGGCCAGACGTATCGTCGCGGTGACGGCCTGCCCAACCGGGGTCGCGCACACTTTCATGGCCGCCGAGGCCCTCGAGCAGGCCGGCCGGGCGCTGGGCCACCGGATCCACGTCGAGACCCAGGGCTCCGTGGGGGCGCAGAATCCGATCGGTGAAGCGGACATCGAGGCGGCGGATATCGTGCTGCTGGCCTGTGACATCGAGGTCGACGACACCCGTTTCGCCGGCAAGCCGATCTACCGCACCTCCACCGGCAGCGCGCTCAAGCAGCCGCAGCAGACGATCCAGAAGGCCCTCGAGGAGGCGCAGGTAGAGTCGGTCGGCAGCAACAAAGGGGCCGGCGGCGAGCGCAAGAGCGCGAAGGAGCGCGGGTTCTACAAGCACCTGCTGACCGGTGTCTCGTTCATGCTGCCGATGGTGGTGGCGGGCGGGCTCTGTATCGCGCTCTCGTTCGTGTTCGGGATCAAGGCCTACGAGCAGGAAGGGACGCTGGCGGCGGCGCTGATGCAGATCGGGGGCGGTACCGCCTTCGCCTTGATGGTGCCGGTGCTGGCCGGCTATATCGCCTACTCCATCGCCGACCGTCCCGGCATCGCGCCAGGGATGATCGGCGGGATGCTGGCCTCCACCCTGGGGGCCGGTTTCATCGGCGGGATCCTCGCGGGCTTCCTGGCCGGCTACTCGGCCAGGGCGGTGACGCGCTACGTCAAGCTGCCGGCCAGCGTGGAGTCGCTCAAGCCGATCCTGATCATCCCGCTGTTGGCGAGCCTGTTCACCGGGCTGGTCATGATCTACGTGGTCGGCACCCCGGTGGCGGCGCTGCTGTCGACATTGACCACCTTCCTCAACAACATGGGGTCGACCAACGCGGTCCTGCTGGGCGTGCTGCTCGGCGCGATGATGTGCTTCGACCTGGGTGGGCCGGTCAACAAGGCAGCCTATACCTTCGGGGTGGGGCTGCTGTCGACTGAGACCTACATGCCGATGGCGGCGATCATGGCCGCGGGCATGGTGCCGCCCATCGGCATGGGGCTGGCCACGTTCCTGAGGCGCAGCCGGTTCGCCCAGGCCGAGCGCGAGGCGGGCAAGGCGTCGTTCGTGCTGGGCCTCTGCTTCATCAGCGAGGGGGCGATCCCCTTTGCCGCCAAGGATCCGCTGCGGGTGATTCCGATCTCGATGCTCGGCGGTGCGGTGACCGGGGCGCTTTCGATGTGGTTCGGCGTCAAGCTGATGGCACCCCACGGCGGTCTGTTCGTGCTGCTGATCCCGAACGCGGTCAACCTGGCGCTGCTCTACCTGGTCGCCATTGCCGCCGGCTCGGTGATCACCGGGGTCGGCTACGCACTGCTCAAGCGTGGTGAGGCGGATACGGTGCCGGTCGCCCCTGCCCCGCCCGACACCGCCGGGGTGAGTCGCCAGGCGTCCTGATTCGCGAAAGTGGGTATCGCGACCTACGTTGGTGGATGACAAGAGCGCATGTTGCCTAGCGGAGGTCGCAATGAAGATTCACTGGCAGGGCGATCGCCTGGCCGTCGCCGAGGGCGACATCACCCGGTTCGAGGGCGATGCCATCGTCAATGCCGCCAACAAGAGCATGCAGGGCGGCGGCGGCGTCGATGGGGCGATTCACCGCGCGGCAGGCCCGGAGCTGCTCGAGGCGTGCCGGGAACTGCGGCGCACGGTCTGGCCGGACGGATTGCCCGTCGGTGAAGTGGCGATGACGCCCGGTTTCAAGCTGCCGGCGCGTCACGTCATCCATACGGTCGGGCCGGTATTCGCCAAGTCGGAAGATCGTTCCGAACTGCTGGCCGACTGCTACCGTAACGCCTTGCATCTCGCCGCCGAGCATCGGTTCGAGCGGCTGGCGTTCCCGGCCATCTCGACGGGCATCTACGGCTATCCGGCCGACGCGGCCGCTGGCATCGTGGCGGAGGTGATGCGCGAGCGGTTGCCCACGCTGCCCCGCCTGGAAGTGACGCTGGTGTTCTTCTCGGCGAGGGACGCCGAAGGCTTCCTGAAGAGCGCTTCCCTGTAGGCGCCGAAGGAAGAAGCGCTACGGCAGGGGGAGGGCCTCCCTCGTTTCCCGGGGCCGGCCGACCGCTGGCCTCACTCTTCCGGCTGGTACTTGTAGCCGACCCCGTAGACCGAGCGAATGATGTCCCGTTCCGGCCAGACGTCGGCGATCTTGCGGCGCAGTTTCTTGACGTGACTGTCGACGGTGCGCTCGGAGACGATGCGGTGGTCGCGGTACATGTGGTCCATCAACTGGTCGCGGGAGAATATCCGGCCTGGGCTGTGCATCATCACCTTGAGCAACTGGAACTCGACGGCGGTGAGATTGAGGTCCTCGCTCCCCGCCATGGCGCGCCAGCCATCCTCGTCCAGGGTCAGGTGGTCGCCTTCGCTGCCGGCGTCGTCCGCGCTCGTGATGCCATGGCTGCGGCGGAGCACGGCCTTGACGCGCGCCACCACCTCCCGGGGGCTGAAGGGTTTGCAGATGTAATCGTCGGCGCCCAGCTCGAGCCCCAGCAATCGATCCACCTCCTCGACCCGTGCGGTCAGCATGATCACCGGTATGGCGGGGAATCGCTCGCGAATCTGGCGGCACAGCGTGAGGCCGTCGGTACCGGGCAGCATCAGATCGAGCAGCACCAGCATCGGCTGGTTCTCCTCCAGCCACTCCATGACGGCGTTGCCGTGGTCGATATGATCGGAGGCATAGCCGCTCTTCGACAGGTAGTCGGCGACCAGGCGGGCGATCTTGGGTTCATCCTCGACGATCAGAATGGTGTCGTTCATCAAACCGGCTCCCTATCGATTGGTATGGCTGCCGTCGCTGCTGGCTGCTTTCCCGGCGGGAAGGCAGGGCTCGGCCGAGGATTCAGCGGGCAGGTCCAGCGGAAATGCCAGCGTCCAGCGCAATCCGCCCAGTGGCGAAGCGGAAGGTGTCAGTACGCCGCCCTGGGCCTCGATCAGCGCTCGGGCGATGGAGAGACCCAGCCCGCTGCCGCCGCTACGGCGGTTGCGTGAGCCTTCCACCCGATACAGTCGTTCGGTCAGACGCGGCAGTTCGTCGGCCGGCACCCCCGGCGGCGTATCCTCCCAGATCACTTCCGCCTTGTCGTGACGTTGCCGCAGCATGACGCGCAGCGTGCCGGGGCCGTCGGTGTAGGCAATGGTGTTGGAGAGCAGGTTGTCCCACAGTTGGCGCAGGCGCTGGCTGTCGGCGCGTACCCATACGGGCACGGTGTCGATTTCAAGGGTCAGGCCGTGGCTCTCCAGGCGCGGTTCGCTGTCCTCGAGCCGCTGAACCAGTGACTCCTCGAGATCCACCGGAACCAGGTGCATGTCCAGCGCGCCGGCGTCGCTCTGGGCGAGCAGGCGCAGATCCTCGACCAGATGCCCGAGCTGGTCGACCTCCTGTTGCAGCGACCCCAGATTGTCCGGCGACAGTGGCCGCACGCCATCCTGCATGGCTTCGATCTCGCCGCGCAGCACCGCCAGCGGCGTGCGCAGTTCATGAGCGATGTCTGCAACCCAGCGCTGCCTCGCGCGCCGGTTGGCCTCCAGCGTTTCGGCCAGCTGATTGAAATCTGCGGAGAGGCGCGACAGCTCGTCGCGACCGCGCTCGGACAGGCGCACGCTGTAGTCCCCCAGGGTCAGTCGCCGGGTCGCCAGCGTCATGAAACGGGCGCGTCGCCCCAACCACCAGGCCAGCCCACCCGCCAGCAGTAGCGAGGTGAGAAACAGCGAGCCGACGATGATCGTGAGGTTGCGCTGCTGGCGCTCGAGGAATATCTGGTCCATGCGCGCCATGAGGCGTTCCGGGGGAAGATAGCCAAGTTGCCCCACCAGCTTGTTGCCGCTGCGGATGGGAACGAAGTGCGGCTCCGGCGGTGGCGGAATGTCCAGGTCGAGATCCTGTGGTGGCGGCTTGAGCAGGGGTTCGCCGATGACGGGGTTGCTCAACTCGTCGAGCAGCACGTAGCCGCGGGCGTCGGACAGCTGTCGATCGATCCCGGTCGGAGGGTGGCGGTCGCTCGACCATAGCTGGCTGCGGACCAGGCTTTGCCAGGCGCGGGGATTGTCGCGCAGCCACTGCCAGCTCCCGCGTTGCGTCCACTGCTCTCCCAGTGCGTTGGCCAGGGTCTCGGCGCGTGTCGACTGGCTGCGTTCCAGATAATTGACGAACCCCTCGTCCAGGCTCCTCGAGACGAACACGAACACCAGGCCGCTGATCAGCACATTGGTGACCAGGATGATGGCGAAAAGCTTGAAGCTCAGGCGTGACAGTCGCGGCCAGTCACGTCGACTGCTGAGCGATAGAGACATAGGGGCAGGCTTTTTCACGTATGGTGACGGTCCCTAAGTGTGGCGCAACGCATGGCAGTGACGGTTCAGGCAATCGGCAAAGATTGTGGAGATTGTCGCACATGCCGCTGTTCTTCGAACTGCCGGCTCCGGGCTGCCTGCCCCGGTGCGTCGGGTTCGGGGCACGGTAGAGCGCGGCTTCGACATCAGGCGTCGTCGCTTCGGGATAGCCGTCGCTCGCCCCAGACGAAGTCGATCGCCCAGTGGGGCTGGTCGGCGGCGTCGAAAGATGCCCACAGTTCGGTGAACGTGAGTCCGCTGACCGGGTGCCGGTGCGTCGGCAGAAGCTCCGCCAGCGGATGAAGAACGAAAGCATAGCGGTCGATGTCTTCCCGCGGTAGCCGACGAGTGCCGTCGCCCTCGACGCTGTCGCCCCACAGCAGCAGGTCGATGTCCAGCGTGCGGGCGACGAACTTGGCCGGGCCGGCCGGGCGGCCGTTATCCCGTTCGATCGCCTTGCAGTGACGATCGATCGCCGCCGGGGAGAGTTCGGTCTCGAAGGCCACTACCATGTTGTAGAACGGGCGCTCGTCGTCGAAACCGACCGCCGGGCTCTCGAAGACCCGGGAGAGCTGCAGCGGGTGAGGCGCGGCAAGCGCCTCCAGCGCCTCCAGGGCCCGGGTCAGATGGTGCCGGCGCCGGATGTTGCTGCCCAGCCCGAGAGCGACCAGTGGCATCAGTCGACGCTGCGCTCGATGCGCACGCCCACGGCGCGCGCAGCTGCCACCGCTCCCGGCTTGCGCACGGTCAGGCGCAAATGGCGGATGCCGAACTCGTCGATCAGCAACGCCGCGACGCGCTCCGCAAACGTCTCGACCAGGCCATGGGCGTTGGCGTCGGCATAGTCGGAGAGGCGCTGGCAGATGGCGGCGTAGTCGAGCGTTTGGGAGAGATCGTCGGCACGGGCCGCCGGACGAATGTCGGTGCCAAGCTCCAGGTCCAGCTCGAGGCGTTGGCGCACCTTGCGTTCCCAATCGTAGACGCCGATCACCGTCTCCAGGCTCAAGCCTTCGATCATTACCTGATCCACGCGACCTCCTCGTCAGCGCTGATGTCCGTCAGCGTTCATCGTGCGAGCGGTGGGTCGAAGCCGACGCACCGTCCAGGGTGGCGTCGATTGTACGCGATGAGAGTGGCAGAATCAGGGCTCTCGATGATGTCCGCTCCGCGCGGTCAAGGGGAATGACGTCTTGCCTTCGATCGTTGTCACCGGCCTGCTGATGGCGGCTGGCTATCTCAGTGGCTCGCTGCTCGGCGCGATCTGGGTCTGCCGGGCCTGGGGGCTGCGCGACCCGCGCTGGGCAGGTTCGGGGAACCCGGGGTTTTCCAATGTCCTGCGGGCCTTCGGCTGGCGTCCGGCGCTGGTGACGCTGGTGATCGATGCGGTCAAGGGGGTGCCGGTGCTGTGGCTGGCCGGTGCGCTGTCGCTCTCGGTCTGGGCCCAGGGCCTGGTGGGGTTGAGCGTGCTGGTCGGGCATAGCTGCCCGGTCTGGCACCGGGGGCGAGGCGGCAAGGCGGTGGCCAGTGCGTTTGGCGTGCTGTTGATGCTGGCAACGCCGGTGGCGTTGATCTGTGCGCTGTGCTGGTTCCTGCTCGCCTGGCGAGTACGCACGGCGGCCGTGGCGTCGCTGGCGTCGGCGCTGCTTGCCCCCCTGCTGAGTTACTGGCTGGTGCCGCCGATGACGGGCGTCATCTGCGTGTTCTCGCTGCTGGTGCTGGCCCGGCACGGCTGGAACATCCGGCTGTGGCGGGAGCGGCGCCGCGAGGCCCACGAGCCGGCGCTGGCCGACCCTTTCGATGAAGAAGATGCGCTGCGTGATCGTCGCGAGGGCGATGACCGGAATTAAGCGCTGTCTGAAAAATCGGCGAGCGCAGGCATTTTTCAGACAGCGCGTGGCGCCGGGGGAGGTGTCAGTTCCGCCAGTGGCCAGCGTGGCCTCGGCTGTATGGCGTCGCTGCGCTGGCCGGCAATCAGCCGCTGCGCGCCGGCGTAGGCGATCATGGCGCCGTTGTCGGTGCAGAAACGCCCGCGTGGGTAGAATGCCCTGGCGCCCAGCCTGGCCAGCGCGATATCCAGCGTCTCGCGCAGGCGCCGATTGGCGCTGACGCCGCCGGCGACGACCAGCCTTGTCCGGCCGCTCTCCTTGAGGGCTCGCCGGCACTTGATGATCAGCGTATCGACAACGGCATCCTCGAAGGCGCGGGCGACATCGGCCCGAGCCTGATCGTCGAGGGCGCCCTGCTCGCGAAGCTGACGCAGGGCGGTCAAGGTGTGGGTCTTGAGCCCGGAAAAACTGAAGTCGAGCCCCGGTCGATCGGTCATCGGGCGGGGGAATCGAAAGCGTTCGCTGCGGCCCCGCTCGGCCAGAGCGGCGACCTGCGGGCCGCCGGGGTAGGGCAGCTCGAGCATCTTGGCGACCTTGTCGAAGGCTTCGCCGGCGGCGTCGTCGACGGATTCGCCCAGCAGGCGATAGTCGCCCAGGCCGCGCACGTCGACCAGTTGTGTATGGCCACCGGAGACCAGCAGGGCGACGAACGGAAACTCGGGCGCGGTCTCCTCCAGCATCGGTGCCAGCAGGTGGCCTTCCATGTGATGCACGCCGAGCACCGGGATGTCGAGCGCGCGTGCCATGCCGTGAGCGGTGCAGGCGCCGACCATCAGCGCGCCGACCAGTCCGGGCCCGGCGGTGTAGGCGATGGCATCCAGGTCATGCTTGGTCAGCTGCGCGTCGGCCAGCACCTGATCGACCAGCGGCAGCAGCTTGCGGGTGTGGTCGCGGGAGGCCAGCTCCGGCACTACGCCACCGAACTCGGCGTGCAGCGCCACTTGGCTGTAGAGTGCATCGGCCAGCAGCCCGCCATCGGTGTCATAGAGAGCGACGCCGGTTTCGTCGCACGAAGTTTCGATACCCAGCACGCGCATGGTCGAATCATCCGTCGGGGTCGTTGAAGGAAACGCAGAAGCGGAAGGCGCGCTAGTTTACGCCGTCGAAAAGGTATTTGCATTGGTTCGTGGGCGAGACTAGAATGCTCTGCTCTGCAGGACTGGGTCGTGCGCCCTGAAGATCCGGGATGTGGCGTGGCAGACGAGATCGGCGGGAGATTGACCATCTCTCGTGACGCCGTCTGAATCCGCCCGGATCGTCTTCTCGGGTGTGCGTTCAAACCGAACTCAATTCCCAAGGTAGGTGAGTGCTTCATGCCCGCTGTTAAAGTACGTGATAACGAGCCGTTCGACGTCGCACTGCGTCGCTTCAAACGCTCCTGCGAAAAAGCCGGGGTTCTGTCCGAAGTCCGCCGTCGCGAAACTTACGAAAAGCCCACTGCGGTTCGCAAGCGTAAAGCTGCGGCTGCCGTGAAGCGTCACGCCAAGAAGTTGCAGCGTGAACGTAAGCGTTTCGAACGCTTGTATTGATCCGTACTGCGGTGGCTTCGGTCACCCAGAGGGACGATCAAACGGCCGCCGTCTAGGTGGCCGTTTGTTTTTACCCCGCCGCCATTCATCGATGTCGGCACATGGGCAGGGCTCTCCCGGCTGGTCTATATTCAGTGGCAGCATAGAGCCTTCCCAGCCTTCAGTCCGATTCTCCAGAGCGCCTTGACGACATGGCCGGACAGATCTCCCAGCGCTTCATCGATGACCTGTTGGCGCGTACCGATATCGTCGATGTGATCTCCGAGCGAGTGCAGCTCAAGAAAAGCGGGCGTAACCACAGTGGTCTCTGCCCGTTTCATCAGGAAAATTCGCCGTCGTTCACGGTGAGCCATGACAAGCAGTTCTACCACTGCTTCGGTTGCAGCGCCCACGGCAATGCCCTGCGCTTTCTGATGGAGTTCGACAATCTGCGTTTTCCCGAGGCCGTCGAGCAGCTGGCCTCCCGGGCGGGCATGCAGGTCGAGCGGGAAGGTGGCGAGGATCCGGGGGCCCGGCAGCGTCAGCAGAAGCGTGAAGAGGGCGTCAACCTGCTGGAGCTGGCGTCGCGCTTCTTTCGTGAGCGCCTGGCGCTCGGCGGTGGGCGCCAGGCCCGCGAGTACCTCGACCGGCGCGGTCTGAGTCAGGAGGTCATTCGCGATTTCGGCATTGGCTACGCCGAGGATGAGTGGGAGTCGCTCAAGCGCTATCTGCTCGAGCAGGGCATCAGCGAGGCGGTCCAGGTCGAGTACGGGCTGCTGGTGCACCGCGAGGAGACCGGGCGCACCTACGACCGTTTTCGCGACCGCGTGATGTTCCCGATCCGGGACTGGAAAGGGCGCACCATCGCCTTCGGCGGGCGGGTGCTGGGCGACGCCAAGCCCAAGTACCTCAACTCGCCGGAGACACCGGTCTTCCACAAGGGGCGCGAACTCTACGGGTTGTTCGAGGCGCGCCAGGCCAACCGGCAACTCTCGCGGGTGCTGGTTGTCGAAGGCTACATGGATGTGGTGGCCCTGGCGCAGTTCGGCATACGTAACGCTTGCGCCACCCTGGGCACGGCGCTGACGACCGATCATCTGCAGCGGCTGTTTCGGCTGGTGGACGAAGTGGTGTTCTGCTTCGACGGCGACAATGCCGGCCGCCAGGCGGCGCGTCGCTCGTTGCAGACGGCCCTGCCGTCGATGATCGACGGTCGTCAGGTCCGCTTCCTGTTCCTGCCCGAGGGGGAGGATCCGGATACCCTGGTGCGCCGGGAGGGGCAGGAGGCGTTCGAGAACCGCATCACCTGCGCCAGCCCGCTATCGGAGTTCCTGTTCGAACAGGCGGCGGAAGGACGCGACCTGAAGCAGGTCGAGGGCCGAGAGCGTTTCGTCACGGCCGTGCTCGAAGCGCTCAAGCATCTCCCCGAGGGGGTCCTCAAGTCGCTGCTGGTTAAGGAGTTGTCGACTCGTAGCGGGATCGAGCAGTCGCAGTTTGCCGACTGGTTCGTCAATCATGCTGCGCCCGCGCCGCGGCCGGCAGCGACGACCGATGTCACCGGCTACGAGGCGCTGATGATGACGGCGGAGGGCGACGCCGAAGCCGCTTCAGACCCGGTTTCGACGGTCGATAAGGGTAATGATCGGGTAAGTCGGCGCGGACTTCCGGCAACTCGCTCAGGAACTGCTACGCTTTCCCTGACCATTCCGGCTCGGATATTGCATCTGTTGCTGCACGAGCCGGCGCTGGTCGACGGCTTGCCGGAATCGGTCGACTGGTGCCCCGCCGAGGTGCCCGATGGGCGTTTGTGCCGCGAGGTGGTGCAGCTGCTGCGCGCCGGGCGCTATCGCAGTCCCCAGGTGTTGCTGGCTCATTTCCACGGCAGCCCGGAAGGGGAGCGGCTCGACCAACTGGTTCGGCGGGAACTCGCGATCCCCCGCGAGGTGCGAGCCAGCGAGCTGGACAACTGGGTACGCTATCTCGAGCGCCAGAGCGCGAGATTGACCCCGGTCGAGGAGTACCGGCAGTTGCTGGAAAAGAGTCGCCAGCCGGGAGCGCTGAGCCCGGAAGAGAAACAGCGGTTGCGGGAGCTGATCGGCAAGTTGGCCGAGGGGTCGTAAGTGGTGTAAGTGGCTTAAGTAGCGTGGCTCACCGGTGACAGCGTGGGTTCATCGGGAGCATCGCGGGCGCGCTGAGATTGAAAGTTGAAAATAAAGATCGAGACTGTCGGCAGGGAAGCGTGAAGTGGTCGATCGGTGAGGTTGTCAACCGGTAACCCGGTTGGAAAGGTTGAATTGGCGGCGATCGCCACCAGATAGGTAACCAAACACACTAGCACACCTGGCGGGCAAGGTAATAGAAGCTGGCAGCAAAAAGCGGGGGCGCGCTATACTAGCCGGCTTTTGGGGCGTCGCGCTGTCACCCCAGGTGCTTCATTCTTCTTCGTCGAGTAGGGTTTCTATGGCTGGAAATGCACAGCAGTCACGTTTGAAGGAGTTGATCGCACGCGGCAAGGAGCAGGGCTTCCTGACCTACGCCGAAGTGAACGATCACCTCCCCGAAGATATCGCCGATCCCGATCAGGTGGAAGACATTATCTCCATGATCAATGACATGGGGATCAATGTCGTCGAGGAGGCGCCTGACGAAGACACGCTGATGATGTCCGACGATTCCACCGACGAGTCGGCGGCGGAAGAGGCCGTGGCGGCATTGGCAGCGGTGGAGAGCGATGTCGGGCGTACCACCGATCCAGTGCGCATGTACATGCGCGAGATGGGGACGGTGGAGCTGCTGACCCGCGAAGGCGAAATCGAGATCGCCAAGCGCATCGAGGAGGGCCTGCGGGAGGTGATGTCGTCCCTGGCCTATCTGCCCGGGGCGGTGGATTCCATCCTCGGCGTCTACGATCAGACCCAGGACGAGGAAGCGCCGGGACGTCTATCCGACCTGTTCTCCGGCTTCATCGATCCCGATGAAGGTATTCCCGGTGTCGCCGAGGTCGAGATGCCCGAGGAAGTCGAAGCCGACATCAGCGGCGACGACGATGAAGAAGACGACGAAGACAGCGAAGAAGACGACAGCTCCAGCGAGGGTGGTCCCGATCCCGAGGAAGCGCGGGTGCGCTTCGAGCAGATTCGCGAGCAGAACGAATCCGCCAAGGCCGCCATCGAGAAGCACGGAAGGGGCTCCGAAGAGGCCAACGCCGAGCAGGCACGCCTGGCCGAACTGTTCTCGCCGATCAAGCTCTCGCCGAAGCACTTCGAACGACTGGTCGGGCAGGTGCGGATCAGCGTCGACCAGATCCGTGGTCAGGAAAAGGCGATCATGCAGGTGTTCGTCAAGCAGGGCAAAGTGCCGCGCAAGACGTTCATCAGCTCTTTTCTGGGGAATGAAGCCTCCGCGGGCTGGTTCGACGAATTCCTCGCCAAGCACGGCAAGTACGCCGATCGTCTCGAACCTTTCCGTGGCGACGTGCAGCGGGCGCAGCGCAAGATCAGCTTCGAGCAGGAGATGGTGCTGCTCAGCGTTGGCCAGCTGAAAGAGGTCAATCGCCGTCTCTCCATCGGCGAAGCCAAGGCGCGTCGGGCCAAGAAGGAGATGGTCGAGGCCAACCTCCGCCTGGTCATCTCGATCGCCAAGAAGTACACCAACCGCGGCCTGCAGTTCCTGGACCTGATCCAGGAAGGCAACATCGGCCTGATGAAGGCGGTGGACAAGTTCGAGTATCGCCGCGGCTACAAGTTCTCGACCTACGCCACCTGGTGGATCCGGCAGGCGATCACTCGCTCCATTGCCGACCAGGCGCGCACCATCCGTATTCCGGTGCACATGATCGAGACCATCAACAAGCTCAACCGCGTGTCGCGTCAGATGCTGCAGGAGATGGGCCGCGAACCGACCCCGGAAGAGCTGGGCGAGCGCCTCGAGATGCCGGAGGACAAGGTGCGCAAGGTGCTCAAGATCGCCAAGGAGCCGATCTCCATGGAGACGCCGATCGGCGACGACGAGGACTCGCATCTCGGCGACTTCATCGAGGACAGCACCATGGTGCTGCCGATCGACTCCGCCACCGGCGAGGGCCTGATCGAAGCCACCCGCAACGTGCTCGGTGGGCTCACCGCGCGGGAGGCCAAGGTGCTGCGCATGCGCTTCGGCATCGACATGAATACCGACCACACGCTGGAAGAGGTCGGCAAACAGTTCGACGTCACCCGCGAGCGTATCCGTCAGATCGAAGCCAAGGCGCTGCGCAAGCTGCGCCATCCGTCGCGCTCCGAGCCGCTGCGCTCGTTCCTCGACGAGTAAGCGCGCGAAGCGCTATCGCGAAGCCCTACGCGGGCACGAACGACGAGCCCCGCCAACCGAGAGGTTGGCGGGGCTTTTGTCATTATGAGGCGGCCGGTCGGCGGGAACGTGAATATCCTGGGTACTGCGACTGATTCGAAATCGGCGGGAACCTCACTGCCGAGGACTTCTCGAACTCATCTGCGTAATGACGAGGGGGCTTAACGCTCGCCCCCTCGTCGCTCCCCCTCTCATTGACGCCACAGACCGGCGAAACCCTGAACACTGAATCTGATCAACTCGGGTCGGCGCAAAAGGGCGTCCTGCCCAACACGCCTCTTGCGACATCCATGTCGCAAGCCCCGGTTGAACGATTCATCGCTCAGCGCCGGCCTGAATAGGCGTCGCTGGGTGGCGGAATCGAAATGAGTCGTTTATTCAAGATTCGTCGTCGCTGGAGAGCTTCGACGCACGGCTCGCCTGCAGCGTACGCGTCATCAGCGCGCGCAGGGCGGCCGGACGCACCGGCTTGAGCAGGATCTGGTAGCCGCCCCGCTTGATCTCCTCGGCGACTTCCTCGGTGCGGTCGGCGGTGATGACGATGCCCGGCACGGCTTGTTCGCAGAGCTCCTCCAGCGCTTCCAGCGCCATCATGCCGGTGACTTCGTTGTCGAGATGGTAGTCCGCCAGAATCGCGTCCGGGTCGCCGCCCATGTTGCGGATCGCCGACTTGGCGCCGCCGATGGAGGTGGCGGTGTAGACCTCGCACTCCCAGCCCTCCAGCATCGCCTTCATGCCCTCGAGGATCAGGCGCTCGTTGTCGATACACAGGATCCGCGTGCCCACCAGCTTGTTGCTGGCACGCCTGCCGGGCGCCTTCTCCTCCGGGGCGGCGGCGCCTCGTCGGCCGACCACCAGGGGCACGGAGACCGAGAAGACGGTGCCCATGTCGACCCGGGAGCGGACCAGGATCGGGTGATCCAGCACCCGGCTCATGCGCTCGGCGATCGACAGGCCGAGTCCCAGCCCGCGCTCGCTCTCCTTGTGGCGGGAGGCCTGATCGAGGCGTCGGAACTCCTGGAAGATCTCGCTCAGCTTGGACTCCGGGATCCCGGGCCCGGTATCCCAGACCTCGATCACCACGCGCTCGGCATGGCGCCGGCAGCCCAGTAGAACGCGGCCGTGCTGGGTGTAACGCAGGGCGTTGGAGAGGAAGTTCTGCACGATACGGCGCAGCATCTGGGCGTCGCTGTCGACCCACAGGCTGGTGGAGACCATGTCGAGGTCGAGGCCGCGATCGTCCGCCATGACCTCGAATTCGGCGCGCAGCGGCCTCAGGATATCGGCCAGCGGGAACTGGCTGCGGCGCGGCGTGAGCGCGCCGGCATCGAGCTTGGAGATGTCGAGCAGCGTGCCCAGCAGCTCCTCTGCGGCCTGCAGGGAGTTATCGATATGGCCGATGGTCCTGCTGTGGTCCGGTTCGTCGATCTGCTGGCCGAGCGCCGAGGTGAACAGCCGAGCCGCATTCAGCGGCTGCAGCAGGTCGTGGCTGGCCGCGGCGAGGAAGCGGGTCTTGGAGGCGTTGGCATCCTCGGCGGTCTGCTTGGCCTGGCGCAGCGCCTGCTCGGCCTCGGCGCGGACCCGGTTCTCCTGGCGTAGCGCCGCGTTGGCCTCGGATAGCGCCTGGGTGCGCTCGCGCACCCGCTCCTCGAGATTCTCGTTGGTCTCGCGCAGGGCGATCTCGGCCAGTCGCCGTTCGGTGATGTCCTGGTAGAGGGCGAAGAAGCCGAGGATGCGCCCGCCCTCGCCGAAATGGGGGGTATAGGTCACCAGCATGTAGCGGACGCCACCATCGCCATCGTCGAGCGAGATCTCGAAGGTGACCCGCTCTCCACGCAGGGCCCGCCGCATCCAGGGCGTTCGCTGGCGCGCCGTCTGCGGCGGCAGCACGTTCTCCGCCCGTTCCCCGATGACCGCGTTGCGGTCGATCCCCATGGCCGCCTCGTAGGCGCGGTTGGTGAAGAGATAGCGGCACTCCTTGTCGAAGTAGGCGATCAGCGCCGGCACGTTGTCGGTGTAGATGCGGATATTGCTCTCGGAGCGGATCAGCGCTTCCTCGGTACGCTTCTGCTGGGTGATGTCCTGGTAGGTGTAGACGAACCCGCCGCCCGGCATCGGGTTGCCCAGTACCTCCAACACCGAACCGTCGGGGCGGTAGCGTTCGTAGCGATGGGGCTGGCCGCTGCGGATGTTCTCGATCAGCTGTTCGACGTGTTCCTCCGGATCTCCCGGGCCGTATTCGCCGTTGTGGGCGTTGTAACGGAACACCTTTTCCATCGGCGTGCCGACCCGGATCAGGTTGTCCGGGAAACGGAAAATCTCCAGGTAGCGCTGGTTCCACACCACCAGGTTGAGGTTCTGGTCGACCACCCCGATGCCCTGGTTGATGTTCTCGATGGTGGCCTGCAGCAGGGCGCGGTTGAACTCCAGCACCTGCGACGCTTCGTCGACGATCGAGATGACATCCGAGATCCCGATGCCGCGGCCCTGGAGCGCCGAGTTGACCACGATTCGCGCTGACGATGCACCGAGCACCGACGCCAGCAGGCGCTCGGTGAACTGAATGACGTCGATCGAGGCCCGGGTGTTGTTGTCCACCGGCTTGGCGTTGCGCCGGGCGTAGTCGTCGAAGGCCCGCTCGACCTGCGACTTGCCCAGGAACCGCTCGCACAGCACCTTGAGGTCGCCCATGGTGGTCGCCCCGGTCCAGGGGCGGTTGACCGTGGTCTGGCGGGTCTCGATGCTGTCGACGAACAGCGAGGCCTGGATGCGCTCGACGACCCGCTGTGGGGTCAACTGCGAGATGAAGATATAGAAGAACAGATTGAAGCCCAGCGACAGCATGGCGCCGTGGGCGAAGCTGTCGGTGACGTTGAGGCCGAACAGGTGCAGCGGCGAGAGCCACTCCAGTCCCAGCGGACCGCCCACCAGCCAGGCTTGCGGTAGCAGGTTGGCCTGGATCAGCGCCGGCATCAGCAGGGTGTAGGCCCAGATCGCGAAACCGACGTTGAGTCCGGTCACCACGCCCAGGCGATTGCCGCGTTTCCAGTAGAGCCCGCCCAGCACCGCTGGCGCGAACTGCGCGATGGCGGCGAGGGAGAGCAGGCCGGTGGCGGCCAGCGAGCTGTATTCGGCGACCATCTGATAGAAGAGATAGGCCAGGGCGAGGATGACGACGATGGTGAGTCGTCGGGCGCGCAGCACCAGGCGGCCGTAGTCGCGGGGTTTCTTTTCGAACCAGCGCAGCCGGAACAGCGCCGGCAGCAGGATCTCGTTGGAGATCATGATGGCGTTGGAGACGACCGCCATGATCACCATGCCGGTCGCCGCCGAGAGGCCGCCGACGAAGGTCATCATCGCCAGCCACGGCTGGTCGGCGACGATCGGCAGCGCGAGGACGTAGCTGTCCGGCGCCAGATCTTCGCCGGCGAACAGCGAGAGTCCCGCTGCGGCCAGCGGCAGCACGAAGAAACCGATGGCAACCAGGTAGAGCGGGAACAGCCAGCGTGCCCGCTTGGCATCGTCGGTATGGGTGTTCTCGACCACCGTGATGTGAAACTGACGAGGCAGGCAGAAGACCGCCAGCATCGCCAGCAACGTCTGGGTCCAGAAGCTGGTGTCGAAGTTCTGCTCGGTGAGCTGCTGCTGCAGTTTCAGGTAGGTGTCGGCACGCGTCAGCAGTTCGCCGAGTCCATCGAACATGCCCCAGGTGACGTAGGCCCCCAAGACCAGAAAGACCAGCAGCTTGACCACCGATTCGAAGGCGATGGCCTGGATCAGCCCTTCATGGTGCTCGGTGGCGTTGGTATCCCGGGTGCCGAAGAGAATCGCGAACGCCGCCATGAATATGGTGATGTAGAAGGCGGTGTCGTCGACGATCGGCGCCTTCACCGCGTGGCCGTCGCTGGTCATCACGCGGAATGCGGTGGAGACCGCCTTCAGCTGCAACGCAATGTAAGGCAGCGTGCCGATCAGCGCGATCAGGCTGGCGAACGCCGCCAGGGACTGGGATTTGCCGTAGCGGGACGCGATGAAGTCGGCGATCGAGGTCACGTTCTGGCGCTTGGCGACGCGGATCATCTTGGTGATAACCGGCCAGAACAGCAGGAAGGCGAGCACGGGGCCGACGAAAATGCTGGCGAAGGACCAGCCCGAGGTCGCAGCCTGGCCCACGCTGCCGTAGAAGGTCCAGGAGGTGCAGTAGACCGCCAGCGCCAGGCTGTAGACGATCGGACGGCGGCTCGCCGGGCCGTGCCGCCTGGCATGGCGATCCCCGCGCCAGGCAATCGCGAACAACGTGGCGACGTAGAGCAGTGCCACGATGATCAACAACCCGCCTTCGAACATGAACTCTCTCTCCCTTGATCTGCGACCATTCTAGGGCAACCTCGGCCCGGCGGGCAGCCACGACCCCGCGCGCCGTGGCAGTGCTGCAGGGTGTTCGTGTTACATCAGCGCTTGAAGCATACCGTCTTGAGTTGCGGGTCGTCGTCCGCAAGACGACGCAGACGGTCGATATCGGGCCGGCGGCTATCGCCGACGAGCGGAACCCGCTCGCGGGTACTGCAGTTGACCAGGTACGCCTGATGGGTCAGCACGTCGCGATACTGCATTTCGAAACGATAGAGAACGAACTCGACGAGGCGCTCGCCGTCGGCTCGTGATGTCACCAGCTTGTCGCGATCCACCACGCTGAACGCCGTGGTCAGCGGATAGAGATAGGTCCACGGGCGCCACACCATCCGACCCTTCTCGGTCGATACCACCGCCGCCGACTCGGGCAACTGCTGGCGCTTGGATTCATACCAGCCGTACTCGTAGCTGATCTGGTAGGCCAGCAGACCCAGTCCCGCGCAGGCTGGAATGATCCAGCGAGGCAGGCGTCCACCGCTGAGAGAACGCAACAACAGCGCTATGCCGGCGGCGCCCACGCCAGCCGAGGCCGCCGCGACCAAATGCCATATCATGGTGATTCCTTGCGCAAAGAATCGGGCTTCCCGCTGGGAAGCCCGATTCGATTGAAACCCGTCAATCTGGTTGATCAGGGTGGCATTGTCGCCTAGTGATCGATCGCGACACCAGCCCCCTTGGGGTAGCGTACGCTTTCCACCAGGTCCTGGATCTCCTGCGGCGGCTCCTCGGTGGCGCTGGACACCATGTAGGCCACGGCGAAGTTGAGGATCGCGCCGACGGCGCCGATGGATAGCGGCGAAATGCCCAGCACCCAATTGGCCTCGGTATCCGGCAGGTTGTTGGTATCGGGAATGAAGAACCAGCCCTTGTAGACGAAGATGTATACTAGGGTGAAGATCAGCCCCGAGAGCATGCCGGCGATCGCTCCCTTGTTGTTGATGCGCTTGGAGAAGATTCCCATCATCAGCGCGGGGAACAGCGAGGCGGCGGCGATACCGAAGGCCAGCGCCACGACCTGGGCGGCGAATCCGGGGGGATTGACGCCGAGATAGGTGGCGACGACGATCGCGACGGACATCGAGATACGCGCGGCGCGCAGTTCTCCCTTCTCGGTGATCTTCGGATTGATCGCCCCCTTGATCAGGTCATGACTGATCGCCGAGGAGATCGCCAGCAACAGGCCCGCCGCGGTGGATAGAGCTGCAGCCAGGCCCCCCGCCGCGATCAGGCCGACCACCCAGCCGGGCAGGTTGGCGATTTCGGGGTTGGCCAGTACCAGGATGTCGTTGCTGACCTCCAGTTCGTTGCCCTGCCAGCCACGGTCGGAGAAGTCGGCGGCATCGTTGTAGAGCTGGATCCTGCCGTCGTTGTTCTTGTCGTCGAAGGTGATCAGCCCGGTCTCCTCCCAGGTGCGGATCCAGTCGGGACGGTCGGCGTAGGCGATGGGATTGGCGGCGGCATCCTCGTAGTTCTCGACCTGGGCGGCCATGTCCGGATAGATGGTGGTCACCAGGTTGAGGCGGGCCATCGAGGCCACGGCCGGCGCCGTCAGGTAGAGCAGGCCGATGAACACCAGTGCCCAGCCGGCGGACCAGCGCGCGTCGGCGACCTTGGGCACGGTGAAGAAGCGCATGATCACGTGCGGCAGCCCCGCGGTACCGATCATCAGCGATAGCGTGAACAGCACCATGTTCAGCTTGTTGTCGACCATCGCCGTGTATTCGTTGAAGCCCAGCGCGGTAACGACCTCGTTGAGCTTGGACAGCAGCGGCTCGCCGGAGGCGCTGTGGTCGGAGAACAGGCCGAGCGGCGGTATCGGGTTGTCGGTCAACTCCAGCGAGATGAACACCGCCGGAATGGTGTAGGCGACGATCAGCACGATGTACTGAGCCACCTGGGTGTAGGTGATGCCCTTCATTCCCCCCAAGACCGAATAGAAGAATACGACGATGGCGGCAATGATGAGGCCGGTGGTCGCGTCGACCTCCAGGAAGCGCGAGAAGGCCACCCCGGCACCGGCCATCTGACCGATGACGTAGGTGAGCGAAGCGACGATCAGGCAGACCACCGCGACCATCCGCGCCGACTTGCTGTAGAAGCGGTCGCCAATGAATTCAGGGACGGTGAACTTGCCGAACTTGCGCAGGTAGGGGGCCAGCAGCAGGGCCAGCAGGACATAGCCACCGGTCCAGCCCATCAGAAAGGTGGAGGCGCCATAACCTGCCGAGGCGATGATCCCCGCCATGGAAATGAACGAGGCGGCGGACATCCAGTCGGCGCCGATCGCCATACCGTTGGTGATCGGGTGGACGCCGCCGCCAGCGACGTAGAAGTCCCTGGTCGAACCGGCCTTGGCCCAGATCGCAATGCCGATGTAGATGGCAAAAGAGCCGCCGACGAAGAGAACGTTGATTGCAAATTGACTCATGCCGGCTTACTCCCCGAGACCGAATTTTTTGTCCAGCCGGTTCATCTTCCAGGCATAGAAGAAGATCAAGCCGATGAAGGCCAGGATGGATCCTTGTTGCGCGAACCAGAAACCCAGGTCGGTACCGCCGACCGGTATGCCGGCGAGCAAGGGGCGTAACAGGATGGCGCAGCCGTAGGAGACCAGCGCCCAGACGATCAGGCAGCCGGTTATCAGGCGCAGATTCGCCTTCCAATAGGCAGCAGCTTTGGAGTTGTCATCTGCCATATTATCGTTCTCCGCGTCATTGAGGGTGGGGAGTGGCTCTTCGTTTATGGGTATTCGGCAAAACAATCGCTCTTCTTACAAACCACGTTTATCCTGAGTGATTCACCTGTGCATGAATTTTGCGCTGGAAGGAAAGTCCGATTGGCGCTTTTCTATCACGCACTGTATGGCGACTAAAGTTGCACTTTATTGGAGCTATCGGTCTTTGGTGAGATGCCTTGTCGGCATGTGCTTTCCCTGAATCACTTGATAGCAATATTGATTAATGAAAACAAGGCGTTGAATACCCTACCTTAGTATCGGAAAAGCGGTAGTGTCATGCATGCATGGTTAGCCGGTTAAATATGAGCCAAGGGTAGCACCATGACTTGCGCCAGATGTTCTGGAACGAAAGTCTGGTACATTAGTGCAATAATGGTGTCGAGTCTGAGCTGAATTTATCGATCGAGGTAAGTCATCTTTATCAATTGACGCATTTTGTTGCTAAACGCTGATGGTCACTCTCAGGGTTGTATTGGCGCCAGAAGTCAGTCGCGAGTTGAAGGTGGCGGGAATAGAATCCCACAACAGTGCACAGATAGTTGGCGTTCTCCTGGCGTTCGGTTTGCTGCGCCCCTTCTAGGAGGAAATTGACTTGGCCAGGATGACGATGGATGGAGCGGGCCGTGGCGAGGCATCCCGGCCCGGCCGGCAAGGCCTGAAGCCATGCCGTGATCATCGCCCGGATCGTTCGTCGCGGGGCATCCGACCGTGGTGCAGTGTCCTGGCGACGGGGGGCCCCTGATGGTCGACATCGATCTTTCCCAGCCGCCTTTCACGCTGCTCGACGACCGCGGGCGTGAGCGTGTGGTTCGTGGCGTCGACCTGCTCTATTTCCGTCGCGACGAGATCATTCTCGAGGCCGGCCAGCCCGGCGAATTCGTCTACATCATCCACAAGGGCGAGGTCGCGGAGCTCGATCCTCACGCGCCGAGCGAACAGGCGCGCATTGCCCATTACACAGCAGGCGACCTGTTCGGCGCCATCAGCATACTCAAGGGGACCAGCCGCTATCGATTCAAGGTCGAACAGGAAAGTCTCTGCTATCTGATGCCCAAGGCGCTATTCGAGCGCCTGTGTGACGATTATCCGACTTTCGCCGAATTCTTCCGGCGGGGGTTGGCGCAGAAGACCCGCCTGCTGGCCGAGCGTCGCATCGCAAGCGGCGTCAACATGGCGGGCTTCATGCTCGCGCGGGTCAGCGAGTGCATGCGGGCGCCTTTGATCGTCGATGCGGCCACCACCATCGCCGCGGCGGTCGCCCGGCTCAACGAGAGCCATGCCGACAGTCTACTGGTCGGCAAGGACGGTCGCTTCGGCGTGGTGACCAAAACCGATCTGCTCGATGCGTTGGTGACGGCAGGCGCGACCCAGGCGAGTCCGGTCGTCGCCATCGCCCACTTCGAGCTGATTGCCACCGGTTCCGATCAGTATCTGTTCGAGGCGCTGGTGCAGATGACCCGGCATCGGGTGGCGAGGGTCGTGGTGGTCGAGGAAGGGCGGCCGGTCGGCGTGGTGGAGTTGACCGACGTGCTCAGCCATTTCTCGAGCCGCTCCTACATGGTCGGTCTCGAGCTCGAGCAGGCCGACGATCTCGAGGCGCTGGCCCGTGCCAGCGCGAGGCTGCCGGGGTTGGTCCAAACGCTCATGGCCCAGGGGGTGAAGCTGCGCTTCGTCATGGACCTGTTGGCGGCGCTCAACGGTCGCATCGTCGACAAGGCCTATCAGTTTCTCATCGAGCCGCGCTATCGCGCCCAGAGCTGCCTGTTGGTGATGGGCAGTGAAGGGCGCGGCGAACAGATTCTCAAGACCGACCAGGACAATGCGCTGATCGTTGCCGACGACAGTGATTGGCCCGATCGCGCGCTCGCCATGCAGCGTTTCACCGAAACGCTCTATACCCTGGGCTATCCGCCGTGTCCGGGCAATATCATGGTCTCGAACCCGGCCTGGGTAGACAGCGAGAGCGGCTGGCTGAGGACGGTCTCGCGCTGGGTCGAACGCCGTGACGGCGCCTCGCTGATGAACCTCGCGATCATGCTCGATGCCCGTGGCGTGGCCGGCGACACCCGGCTGTTGGATCGCCTGCGCGAACACCTCTTCGCCAGTTGCTCCCGCGATGAACTGCTGCTCTCCTATCTGGCTCGGGCTGCACTGCATTTCGCCGCGCCGCTGACGCTGTTCGGCACGCTCAAGAAACCCAGGCACGGTATCGACATCAAGAAAGGCGGCATCTTTCCGATCGTGCAGGGGGTGCGCACCCTGGCGCTGGAGTGCCGCATTACCGCGACATCCACCCTGGCCCGACTGGAAGCGCTTGCCGGAAAGGGGCGGCTGGAAGCGGACTTTGCCGCGGATCTCGGCGAGGCGCTGGCGCTATTCATCGAATTGCGGCTCAAGCAACAACTGACCCAGCTCGACGGACGGCAGAACAGTGAAGAGCCCAACCTGGTCGTGGTTCAGAACCTGTCCTCGCTGGAGCGCGACCTGCTGCGCCAGGCGCTGCATATCGTCAAGGATTTCCAGCAACGTCTGACGCACCGGTTTCATCTCGAGTATTGACGAGGAGCGCGATGATACGTTCGCTACGCCGTGCGGCAGATCGTCGCCGCCAGGGCCATGGTCGCTATGACTGGCTGTTCAGCCCCTACCTCGGTGACGAGCTGGTGGCCATCGACTGCGAGACCACCGGCCTCGACACCAGGACCGCCGAACTGGTCTCGATCGCCGCGGTGCGCCTCGAGGGCGAGCGGGTGATGACCAGCGGCTCACTGGATCTGCGCCTTCGGCCGCCGGCCAGTCTGCGCGGCGACTCCATCAAGATCCATCGCCTGCGCGGGGTCGACTTGAATGATGGCGACGAGCTGGGAGATGCGCTGGAAAAGTTCCTCGACTTCATCGGCAATCGCCCGTTGTTGGGCTGGTGCATCGATTACGACCTGGCGGTCATCGACCGCCAGCTGCGGCCGCTATTCGACTTCGGGCTGCCCAATCCGTGCGTCGACGTGGCACGGCTCTATCGCCGCGAGATGCATCGGATGCGGCCGCAGCTGGAGCCGGCGATGAGTTTCGAGCGGGTCGCCGAGACGCTCGAGGTGCCGGTGATGGGCCGCCACACCGCCCTTGGCGATGCGGTGACCACGGCCCTGATGTACATACGCCTGAAACAGGGCGCGCTGGCGGCGGGCTAGGCGCGTGCCATCGGGCATGGCATCGCAAGTCGCCGGGCGCGGTGATAGCATGAGCGCGCCTTCATATCCCTGTGTGTCACTCGACCCATGCAAGCATCTACCGGTACCCAGAAATACGAGTTCAACAAGCTGCAGAAGCGTCTGCGTCGCCAGGTCGGCAACGCGATCATCGACTACGGGATGATCCATGACGGTGACAAGGTGATGGTCTGCCTGTCCGGCGGCAAGGACTCCTACACCATGCTGGAGATTCTGATGAATCTGCAGCGCAACGCGCCGGTCGACTTCGAGCTGGTGGCGGTCAATCTCGATCAGAAACAGCCCGGCTTCCCCGAGCACGTGCTGCCCGAGTATCTCGATGCCAGGGGCGTGAACTATCACATCCTGGAGCGCGACACCTATTCGGTGGTCAAGGAGAAGACCCCGGAAGGCAAGACCACCTGCGCGCTCTGCTCGCGGCTGCGTCGCGGCTCGCTCTACGGGTTCGCCGAGGAGATCGGGGCGACCAAGGTGGCGCTGGGGCATCACCGCGAGGACATTCTGGAGACGCTGTTTCTCAACATGTTCTTCGGTGGCTCGCTGAAGGCGATGCCGCCCAAGCTGCTGTCGGACGATGGCAAGAACATCGTCATCCGCCCGCTGGCCTACTGCCGCGAGGCCGATATCGCCGAATTCTCCCGCCAGATGGCGTTCCCGATCATTCCCTGCAACCTGTGCGGCTCCCAGCCCAACCTGCAGCGCCAGGTGGTGAAGGAGATGCTGGCCGAGTGGGAGGTGAAGCATCCCGGCCGGCTCGAGACGATGTTCAAGGCGGTGACCAATGTCGCGCCGTCGCAACTCGCCGATCGGGAGCTGTTCGATTTCGAGGGGCTGGAAGCGAAGCAGCGCCAGTTGCAGGAAACCCGAATCGACGCCTTCGATCTGCTCGCCCGGGAAGCGTGAACGAGGCCCGCCGGAGACCCGGCGGGCCTTTGGCGCTTTAGCCCAGCGGGCCACCCAGGATCGTCTTGCGCATCCCGCCCATGATGCGAGTGCCGTCCTCCTCGGCCAGTTCGGCATACCAGGCCCGTGTCGCGGCGGGGTCGGCGCCGTGGGTCGTGTCGGCGCGCTGTCGGGCGCGCCTGACGATCTCGTCCACCCGCTCGACGCGGGCTCTGTCATAGGCTCTCAGCGCGGCGGCCACGTCATCGCCGGCGTCCTCGAGGGTCCGCGCCAGTACCCAGGCATCCTCCATCGCCTGGCAGCCACCCTGGCCCAGGTCCGGCGCCATGCCGTGGGCGGCATCCCCGAGAATCGCCGCGCGCTCGCCGATCAGCGTCTCCAGCGGTTCGATGTCGTGGATCTCGACGCGGGCCATGGCAGCGGGGTCGAACCGTTCGAGCAAACGCTGGACCGGTTCAGCCCAGCCGGCGAAATGCCGTGCGAGCTCGTCGCGATAGCCGGCGGGGTCGTTTGGCGTGTCGATCGGCAAGGGGACGTCGAAGAAGCAGTAGAATTCCGGGGTGGCGGGGTCGCCGCTCATCGGCATCATCGAGACGCGCTGGCGATTGCCGACATACTGCACCCACTGGTCGAGAGGGGCGAGGTCGGGGGTGGCGGCGACCCGTACGTTCCAGTTGACGTAGCCGCAGTAGCGACGCGCCACGGCACGACCGAGCGCCCGTTCCCGCAGCCTGGAGTGCGTGCCGTCGGCGATCACGATCAGGTCTGCCCGGCGCGTCGAGCCATCGGCGAATTCGGCGGTGACGCCGTCGTCGTTCACCTGGTAGCCGACGCAAGCCAGGCCGAGCGTGACGTTGGCCGGGCCGACGGCGTCCAGCAGTACCTGCTGCAACGTCGCTCTGGCGATGGGACAGGCGCGCTGCCCGACGTCATCGTAGAGCGGCCGAAGGCTGAACCGGGTCAGTGGGGTGCCGTCCTGGTCGTGATAGGCCATGACGTCCATGCGGCCGCTGGCCTGCTCGATGGCGTCACCCACCCCCAGGGCCTTGAGTATCTTGACGCCGTTGGACCAGACCGAGATGGCGGCGCCTACCGGGCGCAGCTCGGGGACCCGGTCGACCACCTGGACCCGATGTCCTGATTTCTGCAGGGCCAGCGCTGCGGTGAGTCCACCCATGCCGGCGCCGATGACGAGAACGTTGAGCGTCATGGTTCGTCCTGGTTATTGTCGTTGGTTCGATCGAACCTGACCGATCGATCAGGTTTTGTCATCCTACGCACAAAAGCCATCCGATGGGAGTGCCGGCAGCGCCATCGTCGGCCACCAGCCCGGGTGGCGCGTTTTTATCCGATAGGTCAAGACGGGGGCCGCTACGGTGACAGTGCCGACTCAGGATAGCGAAAGGCTGCGCAAGGCGCTGGCGACGGGCGATGGCTCGCGCCATGAGATCGCCCTGGGCGGATTCGCGGTGGAGGGGAGCGCGCCGACGTCCGCGCGCCTCGTCCTCTGTCACGGTGCGGGCGCGGGCCATGATTCCGAGTTCCTGGCTCGGCTGCGTCGGCGGCTGGCCGCACGCGGTGTCCAGGTCGTGGCGGTGGAGTTCGGTTACATGACCGTCGTGCATCGGAGTGGCAGGCGCCGGCCTCCACCCAGGGTCGAGACGTTGGTGGACGAGCTCGACGAGTGGCGTCGGGTGCTGACGGAACTGGATGAGAACACGCCGCTGTGGTTCGGCGGGAAGTCGATGGGTGGCCGGGTCGCTAGCCTGCTGGCGACCCGGGTCGACCTGGCGGGGCTGGTCCTGTTCGGTTACCCGTTCCATCCCCCCGGCAAGCCCACCCGCTTGCGACTCCAACACTGGCCGCAGATTACCTGTCCCGTGCTGCTGTTCCAGGGAACCCGCGACCCGTTCGGGCGGCGTGACGAGGTCGCAGGGTACGAGCTGCCGGTGCAGGTCGAGTGCCACTTCATGGACGGCGGAGACCATGACTGGCAGGTGCCCAAACGTCTTGCGTACACGCAGTCGACATTGATCGACGAAGCTGCCGGCCACGTGGCTCGGCGGCTTGGCGCAAGTGGATGATCCGGATGGAGAAAGGCGGGGTGAAAAGCTGTTGACTTTCAACCGGTCACAGGTAGAATGCAGCGCCACGTGACCACGGGTGGTTAGCTCAGCTGGGAGAGCACCAGCCTTACAAGCTGGGGGTCACAGGTTCGAACCCTGTACCACCCACCACTGCGTTTTCGTAGTGCTCGGGTTCACGTGTTGCAAGTCGCAGTTGGAAAATGCGGACCGGTAGTTCAGTTGGTTAGAATGCCGGCCTGTCACGCCGGAGGTCGCGGGTTCGAGTCCCGTCCGGTCCGCCATTTCCGTCGACATCGGCATGCCGCAAGGTTTGCAGTGTCACCCGCTAGTCGCGTAGTTGGTATCGTTGGTCTGCGTTTCGACTCATACCCCCGATGCATCGAGTGGACCGGTAGTTCAGCTGGTTAGAATGCCGGCCTGTCACGCCGGAGGTCGCGGGTTCGAGTCCCGTCCGGTCCGCCATCGACGTCTA
>NZNW01000053.1 GCA_002695065.1 Salinicola sp.
GTGGAGCCCTTGCCGTTGGTGCCGGCAACGGTCACCACACGGTGCGCGATCGGGCCCTGGGTGAGACCGAGCCGCTCGGCCACCACGGCCACCCGCTCGAGCCCCATGTCGATGGAGACCGGATGCTGGCGCTCGAGACGCGCCAGCCAGTCGTCGAGGGTGGCACTCATGGCTCGGGGGTTCCTTAACGCGGGGCTCGGGAAGCGTCCGGCTCGTCCGGTAGTGGAGAGAAGTCCCCGACCTCGGCGGAGGCATCGTCCGCCGCCACGCCGCCCACCGGCTGATGGGTCAGCTTGCGCAGCACGCCACCCAACCGCTCGCGCAGCTCCGGTCGCGACACGATCATGTCGACGGTGCCGTGCTCGAGCAGGAATTCGCTGCGCTGGAAGCCTTCCGGGAGGGTCTCGCGCACCGTCTGCTCGATGACACGCGGGCCGGCAAAGCCGATCAGGGCGTTGGGCTCGGCCACGTTGAGATCGCCCAGCATCGCCAGCGACGCCGACACGCCGCCGAAGACGGGGTCGGTGAGCACCGAGATGTAGGGCACGCCTGCCAGCTTGAGTTTTTCGAGCGCCGCCGACGTCTTGGCCATCTGCATCAGCGAGAACAGCGCTTCCTGCATGCGCGCACCACCGGAGGCGGCAAAGCAGACCAGCGGAATCTCCTCCTCGAGCGCCAGTGTCGCCGCACGCACGAACTTCTCGCCGACGATCGCGCCCATGGAGCCGCCCATGAACGAGAACTCGAACGCCACCGCCACCACCGGCAGACCGTCGAGCGTCCCGCGCATGGCGATCAGGGCGTCGTTCTCGTCGGTCGCTTTCTGAGCCGATGCCAGCCGATCCTTGTACTTCTTGGAGTCGCGGAACTTGAGCCGGTCGCTCGGCTGGAGATCGCCCGCGATCTCCTCGCGCCCTTCCGCATCGAGGAACCAGTTGAGCCGCTTGCGAGCGGTCAGCCGCAGGTGATGCTGGCACTTGGGGCAGACGTTCTGGTGCTTCTCCAGTTCGGGAAGGTAGAGCACCGATTCACAGTTCGGGCACTTGCGCCACAGGCCGTCCGGCACGCTAGCGCGGCGGTCATTGCGCTGGGTGCGGCTCATCGACGGAACGATCTTGTCTAGCCAGCTCATGTCAGGAAAGCTTCCCTATTTGCCAAAACAGAAAGTGTTGAAAACAGCCATACGAGAAACGCAAACGCTGGATGATACCAAATCGTCGCCCCGGCCTCAGCCGGCCACGTCACGGTCGAGCGCTTCCCGCATCTCGCCGAGAATCGACTTCAGCGCCGCGGGGATGGAAGCCGGGTCGTCGGCACGTTCGGCGATACGGCCGACCAGGGCACTGCCGACGATGACACCGTCGGCCACTCGACCGATCGCCGCTGCGGTCTCGCCATCGCGGATGCCGAAACCGACGCACAGCGGCAGCTCGGTCACGCGCCGGAGCTTGCCCAACTGCTCGCCAACGGCATCGGCGTCGAGCGTTGCCGCCCCGGTCACGCCCTTAAGCGAAACGTAATAGAGATAGCCCTCGCTGTGCCTGCAGATCTCCCTGGCGCGCGCTTCGGAGGTGGTCGGCGCCAGCAGGAAGATCGACTGCAGGCCGTGCGACGCGAACAGCGCGGCATTGTCGGCGGCCTCTTCCGGTGGCATGTCGACCACCAGTACCCCATCGACACCGGACGCCTGCGCCTCGCGGGTGAAGACGTCGTATCCCATCCGCTCGATGGGGTTGAGATACCCCATCAGCACTACCGGCGTCTCGCTGTCCCGCTGGCGAAATTCGGCCACCATCTCCAGCACGTGGCGTAGCCGGGTACCGTGCACCAGCGCCCGTTCGCACGCCTTCTGGATCACCGGCCCGTCCGCCATCGGATCGGAGAACGGCACCCCGAGCTCGAGGACGTCGGCGCCGGCTTCCACGCAGGCATGCATGAAACCGACCGTGTGCGCCGGCGCCGGGTCGCCGGCGGTGATGTAGGGAATGAGCGCGGTCCGGCCCTGGGCCTTGAGCGCCGCGAAGCGCCGGTCGATGCGATTGGATACGGTTCGATTCATGTCGACCCCAGTCAAAATTCGATGCCGTCGAGCTTGGCGACGGTGTGGATATCCTTGTCACCGCGCCCGGAGAGATTGACGACGATATGCTGATCCGGCGACATCTCCCCCGCCAGCTTCTTGGCGTGAGCCAGGGCGTGGGCCGACTCCAGCGCCGGCATGATGCCCTCGACGAGCGTCAGTTCACGGAACGCCGCCAGCACTTCGTCGTCGTCCGCCGCCACGTAACGCACGCGACCGACGTCTTTCCACAGCGCATGCTCGGGGCCGACGCCGGGGTAGTCCAGGCCGGCGGAGATCGACTGGGTGTCGGCAACCTGCCCGCCCTCGTCGGACATCAGGTAGGTCCGGTTGCCGTGGAGCACGCCGCGCGGCGCGTTTGCCGTCAGCGGCGCGGCGTGACGGCCGGTGGCGACGCCTTCGCCACCGGCCTCGACGCCATACATGGTGACATCGTCATCCTCGACGAACGGGTAGAACAGGCCCATGGCGTTGGAGCCGCCGCCCACGCACGCCACCAGCGCGTCCGGCAGCCGCCCGATCTGCTCGAGCGACTGGCGACGCGCCTCGCGCCCGACGATGGCGCTGAAGTCGCGGACCAGCATCGGATAGGGATGCGGGCCGGCCACGGTGCCGATGATGTAGAAGGTGTCGTCGACGTTGGTGACCCAGTCGCGCAGCGCTTCGTTCATCGCGTCCTTGAGCGTCCGTGAGCCGGACTCCACCGGTACCACCTTGGCGCCCAACAGGTGCATGCGGTAGACATTGAGCTTCTGACGCTCGACGTCCTCGGCGCCCATGTAGATCTCGCACTTCAGCCCTAGGCGCGCGGCGACCGTCGCGGTGGCGACGCCGTGTTGTCCGGCGCCGGTTTCCGCGATCACGCGAGGCTTGCCGGACTTCTTGGCCAGCAGCGCCTGACCGATGGTGTTGTTCACCTTGTGCGCGCCGGTGTGGTTCAGATCCTCGCGCTTGAGCCAGATCTGCGCCCCGCCGATCTCCCGCGACCAGCGTTCGGCGTGATAGAGCGGGGATGGCCGACCGACATAGTGCGTCAGGTCGCGGTCGAACTCCGCCTGGAACTCGGGATCGTCCTTGAGACCGGCGTAGATGGTCTCGAGCTCCTCGAGGGCGAAACTCAAGGTCTCGGAAACGAAACGGCCGCCGTACGGACCGAAGTGGCCGCGAGCGTCCGGCAGTTGCGTCAAGTCGTGGAATCGGCTCACGAAAGGACCCTCATCAGTTGGCGGTGGGTGAATTGGTGGTGAGCGACGAGGCGTCGGATGGCGTCGGGGACAGCGCCGCATTCGTTGCCTGCACCCGCTCGCAGAAGGCACGGACCCGCAGCGGATCCTTGACGCCCTTGCGCGACTCGACGCCGCCGGACACATCGACCGCATAGGGCCGCACCTGCGTGATGGCATCGGCGACGTTGTCGGATGTCAGGCCGCCGGCGAGAATCACGGGTATCGCCAGCGAGTCGGGGATGCGCTGCCAGTCGAAGGTCTCTCCGGTGCCGCCGGGGACGCCCGGGCGAAACGCATCGAGCAGCAGCGCGCCGGCGCCGGCATAGGTCTCGGCCGTCTTCCGAAGATCGATGTCGTCGCGCATGCGTATCGCCTTGATCCAGGGCTTCCCGAACCGCGCGCAGAAATCGGCCGGCTCGTCGCCATGGAACTGTAGCAGGTCGAGATGGGGTAGACACGCTTCGACATCGGCCACGCCCGGGTCGACGAACAGACCCACCCGGGTCACGAACGGCGACACCGTGGCACTCAACGTCGCGAGCCTGTCGGTATCGATGGCGCGCCCGCTGTTCGCCCACATCACGAAACCGAGCGCGTCCGCCCCGCAAGCGATGGCGACCCGAATATCCTCGGCCCGGGTCAGACCGCATATCTTGATTCTGACCGGATTGATGTTCGTGCTCATGGCGAGACCTCTTCACCGGTTTCCATCCCGGCCTGCGGATGCTGGTCGACCACCCGACCCTGATCGTCGATCCATTTCGGCCACACCCGGCGCCGCCGCATCAACGGCGTATCCGGAATCATGTCCCGATCCCCGGTCCAGTCACCGAGAAACGCCATCAGGCTCGGCCCGACCGGCTCCTCGGGCAACGCGAAGCGTTCGTCGAAGCGCACGTCGACGAAGTGCAGCCCGCAGGCGGGCGCGGTCACGTTACCCAGTCTACGATCCTTCAGCGCCAGCAGCCTGGCGGGATAGGCTTCATCCTCGTCTCCCCGCCCGACCGCCACCAGCACGCCGGCGATATTGCGGATCATGTGATGCAGGAAGGCGTTGGCCTGGACATCGATCATGACCAGCGGACCCAGGCGGCGTACCTCGATGAAATGCAGGTGACGAACCGGCACCTTCGACTGGCAGCCGGCGGCACGATAGCTGGAGAAGTCATGTTCGCCGACCAGGGCTTGAGCGGCGCGATGCATGCGCTCGGCATCCAGCGGCTCCCGGCACCATGTCACGTTGTTCCGCTCCATGACCGGGCGCGTCGGCTGGTTGAGAATGAGGTAGCGATAGCGGCGGGCCAGCGCCGAGAAGCGGGCATGGAAGTCGCCGGCGACCGGCTTGAGCCAGCGCACCGCGATATCCCGCGGCAGCTGCGCGTTGGCGCCGAACAGCCAGGCTTTCTGGGTGCGCGCGACCGGCGCATCGAAGTGAACGATCTGGCGCGTGGCGTGAACGCCACTGTCAGTGCGCCCGCTGCAGAGTACCCGCACCGGCGTGGCGGCGATCTTGCTCAACGCCGCCTCAAGCGTTCCCTGGACCGATTGCGCGTGGCGCAAGCGTTGCCAGCCGCAGTAGTGCGTGCCGTCGTACTCGACGCCAAGAGCCAAACGGCCCGTCAGCGGCTGGTTGTCATCCTGCCGGGAGAAAAACGCCATCGAAACCTGTGCAGCCGAAAGTCGTTAGGGGCGCCCATTATCCCGATGCGACGACCGGAATTCCACCTCCTCGACGTCCCGGCCGGCGGGAACTTCGCGCCGGGGGCCGGAGGCGCCATCGCCTCGGGGCCTCGATGCGCTCCCAGCGATGCCGGGATACCCAGGCGCGTCGCCCGCCAGGCCGATCCTGCTATCGTCTGCCCCGTCCTCGGGCGACTCCGGGGCCGGCCCCCTCGACCCCATGGCTCCGCTGCCGGATTCCCGTTTTTCCGAGGCTTCCGAAGGCCCTTTCGCTGGCTCCAGAGGGTGTGCCATGGGCTCGAGAGACGTGGATTCCAGAGACGTGGATGCCAGAGAGAGCCCCGAGAAATCGGCGACAGGCTTGGCGATGGAAAATGAGAGCGCGGCGTCCGCCCGCTCGGTCTCCAGCTCCAGCGTCGGCGCTTCGTAATCGATGCGGGCGACGAGCGGCGAGGCTGTCGACACGTCGAAGGCCTCTATCGCTTCGTCGTCGAACGACACCGCCGCGGCGTCCCGTCTCTCGGCTTCGGTTTTCCCCCAGCTGTCCTGGCGGTGGATCGCATCGATATCGGAACGAGGGCCTCGCAGACGAGACGGGGGCGTTTCGGAAGTCGCGACGCCGCCGGCCTTATCCAGGTCTCCGTCGGAGAGCGTGTGCAGCGCCTGTGCCTCGAACAGCGCATCGACGTCCTCCACCTCCGCCAGCCACTCCCGGTCGCCCTCCTGCCCGATGCCATCGCCCGTCGCTTCTTGCCAGCTCTCTTCCACGTGGCGGGCACGGTAGTCGTCGACCAAGGCCTGCCCTTCCCGCCGCTGTTCGGGCGTGGCATCCGCGCCAAAGCCGGATAGCGCCACTTCCAGGGCGTCCATGTCCCGCAGCTCCCCCAGCGCTCTCAGCAGGCCCAGTCGAAGCTGGGCATCCTCCCGCTCCGCGAGATGCTGACGCAACCAGTCACGCGCCTCGGCATGGCGACCGTAGGCCATGTAAATGTCGGCCTGGCTGATCGAGACAGAACCGGCATCCCCGTCGCCAGCCGCCGCCCGCCGAAGCGGGGATGCCTTCGCGGTCTGGCGTTTCGCCCGGGCCTCCTTTGCCTTGCCCGGAGAGGTCTCGTCGGCGCTCGGCAGCCCCTCGCCTCCAGCCTGACGCCGTCGTCGCTGGAGGCCCCACAGCGCCAGCAGCGCCACCAGCACGCCGCCGCCGATCCAGTCCAGGTGACCTACCAGAGCCCCTCCCGCCGAGGCCGGCGGGACCGATGCGCGGGCAACGCCCGGGGAAGACGCGGCCGGGACCGCTGTCTCGGCACCGGAAGCCACCTTACCGGAGGCCGCCGCCACCGCCGGACCGCTCACGGCAGTGGCCGTCCCGTCAGGCTGTTCCTCGTCAGGCTTTTCCCCGTCATGCCTCTCCCCGGCAGGAGGCGATCCCGGCATGGTCTCCTCATTCGGCGTCGCAGTCCTCGCCGGCTGGTCACCGGATGGCGAAGCCGCTGCCGCGAGCGCGCCGCGCAGTTGGTCGCGCTCGGCTCTCAAGGCGTCGATGATCGCCCGTTGCCGCTCGGTTGCGGCGGTCAACTCGGCCAGACGCTGCTCCGGGGTGGCGGAGCGGGGGCCATCTGTGTTCCCGGCCCGGTCGGAGGCCGGCCGCTGTCCTGCGATATCGACGACGGGGCGCTCTCCATCGGCCCGCCCCGCGAGTGCCCGCAAGCGGGTAACGGCGTCGCCACGGGATAGCCCGGCAACGACGTCGAGCGCGGGTACGGTCAGATCGACCCCGGCGCGCAGTCGGCCGAGATCGCCATCGATGAAGGCCGCGGGGTTGGATTGAAAGAGTGCCACCATCAACGCCTGGCGACTGATGCCCGCGCGAGGCAGCAGCGAGGCCGCCAGGCCAGACAGTGAGTCGCCCGGCTGGACGCGCAGACGCGCAGGCCAGGCGTGAGGCGCTCCTGCCGCCGTCCGCACCGGCATCGGCGCCGACACGGGCGATATCGTCGCCTGCCGTGACGACACCGAGACATCGCCATCCAGCAGTGGCTGCGAACTGGCGTAGTCGACAGGATCGAACAGTAGCGAAACACCCCGCTGCCACTGGCCGTCCGGCCAGGTCACCACCAGCAACAGGTCGAGGAAAGGTTCCCGCACCCGGCGCGGGCTGTCGAGCACCAGCGTCAGTTCGCCGTCCTGACGCAGGACCCTGGCCGACACGGTGTCGGCCAGTGCGCCGCGGGTCAGCCCCGCCTGGCGATAGGCCTCGGCGTCAGCGACGGCCACCGAGATCCGCGATGCCGCCAGGCCGCCCGCACCGGTCAGGGGCAGTACCACATGCAGCGGGCGGTTGAGGGGTGACACCTGCTGCGGATCGCCGACGCCGAGCGCCAGGACCGACGAGGCCACTGCGAGACAGAGTCCGCCGGCCATCATTGTGAGCCATCGCCGCATGGTGTCCTCGCCAACGCCTTGGAGTGAATCTCGACTCACTCATCGGCAGCGGCGCATCGAACTTTAACATTCAGTAACACATCAGTTGCCAAAACCGGATCGGCGGCAAGCCAACCCCGGGTCCGGCACCACCCCAAAAAGCCCCGCCGGCGTGAACCGACGGGGCTCGATAATGGTCTCGGTCGAGACGCTACCGTGATTGGCGTGGGCTCACGCCTGCTCGCGAAGAATCTTGAGCATGCGCTTGAGCGGCTCGGCGGCACCCCACAATAGCTGGTCGCCGACGCTGAACGCGGTCAGATATTCCCCGCCCATGGCCAGTTTGCGCAGTCGGCCCACCGGTACTGTCAGCGTACCGCTGACGGCCGCCGGCGTCAGATGCTGCAACGTAGCGTCCTTGTCGTTGGGGACGACCTGGACCCAGTCGTTGTGCTTGGCCAGACGATCCTCGATCTCGTCGATGGGCACGTCCTGCTTGAGCTTGATGGTGAAGGCCTGGCTGTGAGAGCGCATCGCGCCGATACGCACACAGAGGCCGTCGATGGGGATCGGGTTGTTGCCGGTGGCGAGAATCTTGTTGGTCTCGACGCCGCCCTTCCACTCTTCCTTGCTCTGGCCGCTGTCCATTGCCTTGTCGATCCACGGCAACAGGCTGCCGGCCAGCGGCGCGCCGAAGTTGTCGACCGGGAATTCGCTGCCGCGCATGGCGGCGGTGACATCGCGGTCGATGTCGAGAATCGCGCTTGATGGCGTGGCGAGATCGCGGGCCACGGCCGACTGCAGCGCGCCCATCTGCGACAGCAGTTCGCGCATGTGCTTGGCCCCGGAGCCGGAGGCCGCCTGATAGGTCATGGAGGTCATCCACTCGACCAGGCCGGCCTCGAACAGACCGCCGAGGCCCATCAGCATGAGGCTGACGGTACAGTTGCCACCGACGAAGGTCCTGGCGCCCTTGGCAAGCTGGGCATCGATCACGTGACGGTTGACCGGATCGAGCACGATGGTCGACTCCTCCGCCATGCGCAGGGTGCTGGCCGCATCGATCCAGTAGCCTTTCCAGCCCGCCTGGCGCAGCGGCTGATAGACCGCGCCGGTGTAATCCCCGCCCTGGCAGGTGACGATCACGTCCATCGCCTTGAGCGATTCGATGTCGTTGGCATCCTTCAACGCCGGCACGTCGACGCCGATGTCGGGACCGGCCTGGCCTGCCTGGGAGGTGGAAAAGAACACCGGCTCGAGCCCGGCGAAATCGTTGTCGTCCAGCATGCGCTGCATCAGCACGGAACCGACCATCCCGCGCCAGCCGACGAATCCGACTTTCAACATAGTTGGCGTACCCCGAAGCGTTTTTGAATGTCCTGAATCGACACGACGACCCGTTCGAGTCGTCGCATCCTGTCAATCTTGAAGGCGCATTATAGCGCATTGGTACAGGCCTGTTCGCGCCATACGCCGCGAGCCGCGTTGCTGCGTCGAACGCGCTCAGGCCTCGGCGAAGGCCGCCAGCACCGCATCGCCCATCTCGCTGGTGGAGACCTGACGGGTGCCCGGATAGGCGATGTCGGCGGTACGCAGGCCCTGATCCAGCACCTTGCCGACCGCCCGCTCGATACGATCGGCGAGTTGGGGCTCGCTAAGCGAATAGCGCAGCATCATCGCCACCGACAGAATCGTCGCCAGCGGGTTGGCCAGCCCCTGGCCGGCGATATCCGGGGCACTGCCGTGACACGGCTCGTACATGCCCTGCTGGCGCTCGTTGAGCGACGCCGACGGCAGCATGCCGATGGAGCCGGTCAGCATGGCGGCGGCGTCGGAGAGAATGTCGCCGAACATGTTGCCGGTCACCACCACGTCGAACTGCTTGGGCGCCCGCACCAGCTGCATGGCAGCGTTGTCGACGTACATGTGCGTCAGCTCGACGTCGGGATATTCCGGCGCCAGTCGGTTCATCACCTCGCGCCACAGAATCGTGACTTCGAGCACGTTGGCCTTGTCCACCGAGCAGAGCTTCTTGCCGCGCTTCTGCGCCATCTCGAAGGCGACGCGACCGATGCGTTCGATCTCGGATTCGGCGTAGACGTAGGTGTTGAAACCGACCCGCTCGCCGTTACGCTCCTCGATACCGCGGGGCTGGCCAAAGTAGATACCGCCGGTCAGCTCGCGCACGATCATGATGTCGAGCCCGGAGACCACTTCCGGCTTCAGCGTCGAGGCCTCGGCCAGCTGCGGATAGAGCAGCGCCGGGCGCAGGTTGCCGAACAGGTTGAGGTTCTTGCGCAACCCCAGCAGTCCCTTCTCCGGGCGCTTGCTCAGATCCTCGAGCGTATCCCATTTCGGCCCACCCACGGCGCCGAGCAGGATCGCATCGGCCGCCTTGGCCTTGGCCAGCGTCGACTCGGGCAGCGGGTGCCCCTCGGCATCAAAACCGGCACCGCCGACCAGCGCCTCTTCCAGTTCGGCGTCCAGGCCGGCGTCGCGGCACGCATTCAGTATCTTGACCGCTTCCGCGGTGATTTCCGGGCCGATGCCGTCACCGGGGAGAACCAGAATCTTCTTGCTCATGCGTTTTCCTCAAGCGTGTTCCTTGATTTGTCACTTCGTGGCCCACAACACCAGCATATCCGTGGTAAAGGAGCCGTCATCGCTGATCTCGAAGGCGTCCCGCACTTCCTGACCCACCTGGCTCTGTAAATGGCGAATCGCATCGCGCATGACATCCGGTGTGCGCATGCGCTCGATCCATGTCTCAAAATCCAGATGCAGGCGCTGGCGCGAACAGGAGGTCACCACCAGCCCGGCCTCGCCAACCATCTGCGCCCACTCACTCGGGGCGTAGTCGCGCACATGACTGGTGTCGCGCAGCATCTCCACGGTCTGCAGGAAGCTGTCGAACAGCGGCTGTTCGGACGCCGCGACATCGATGAATGCCGCCAGGCCACCCGGCTTCAGGACGCGCCTCGCTTCGCGCAGCGCCAACCCGACGTCACGCCAGTGATGCGCGGAGAAGCGACTGCACACCACATCGAAACTGTCGTCCGCAAACGGCAGCGACTCGGCGACACCCTGCACCGTGCGAATGTTGCCGAAGCCGCGATCGCCGGCCGCTTCGCTCACCACCGCAAGCATTCGCGGCGACAGGTCGTAGGCCACGATCTCCGCCGCCAGATCGGCCAGCTGGAAACTCACGTGACCGGCGCCACAGCCGAGATCCAGCACGCGGGGGACATCGATCGCGCCGACCCGCTCGCGCAACTGGGCGAACTCCTGCCCTTGGGCGTGCACGCTGCTGCTCAGGTAGGCCGCCGCCCGACTGCCAAACTGACGCTCGACTACGGCGCCGTGGTCGGCGTTGCCGCGGGGGTCAGGCATCGCGAAACAGCCACGGACGCGCGGCGCGATGACGACTCTCGAAATCGCGGATGGCACCGGACTGCTCGAGGGTCAGGCCGATATCGTCGAGCCCCTCCAGCAGGCAGTGCTTGCGGAAGGCATCGACCTCGAACGGGATCGCCTCGCCGCTCGGCGTGATCACCTGCTGTCCTTCGAGATCGATGTCCAGACGATAGCCCTCGTTGGCTTCGGTCTCCTGGAACAGCCGCTCCACCGTCGCCTCGTCCAGGGCGATCAGCAGGATCCCGTTCTTGAACGAGTTGTTGTAGAAGATATCGGCGAAGCTCGGCGCGATCACCACGCGGAAACCGAAATCGTCCAGCGCCCAGGGCGCGTGCTCGCGGGAGCTGCCGCAGCCGAAGTTACGCCTTGCCAGCAATACCTGCGCATCGCGATAGCGCGACTGGTTGAGCACGAAATCCGGATTGAGCGGCCGGCTGGACGCGTCCTGGCCCGGGTAGCCCTCGTCGAGATAACGCAACTCGTCGAACAGGTTGGGGCCGAACCCGGTGCGCTTGATCGATTTCAGGAACTGCTTGGGGATGATCAGGTCGGTATCGACGTTGGCGCGATCCAGCGGCGCGACCAGACCCTGCAGACGTTCGAACTTCTTCATGCGCTCATCTCCCGTGCACTGTCCCGGTCATAGTCGTATTCGCGAACATCGACGAAATGCCCCTCGATGGCCGCCGCCGCCGCCATCGCCGGGCTCACCAGATGGGTGCGCCCGCCGTAGCCCTGGCGACCTTCGAAGTTGCGGTTGGAGGTCGACGCGCAGCGCTCGCCGGCGCCCAGCTTGTCGGCGTTCATCGCCAGGCACATCGAACAGCCCGGTTCGCGCCACTCGAAGCCCGCCTCGACGAAGATCCTGTCGAGTCCTTCCGCCTCTGCCAGCCGTTTCACCAGGCCGGAGCCCGGCACCACCATGGCCAGCTGGATGTTGTCGGCGACCTTGCGACCCTTGGCGACCTTGGCGGCCTCGCGCAGATCCTCGATCCGCGAGTTGGTGCAGGAGCCGATGAACACCTTGTCGAGCTGGATGTCGGTGATCTTCTGTCCGGCGGACAGCCCCATGTATTCGAGTGCCCGGGTCATGCCCTGGGTCACGGTCTCGTCGGCGGCGTCGTTCGGATCCGGCACGCTCGCCGAGACGTTGACGACCATCTCCGGACTGGTTCCCCAGGTCACCTGGGGTTCGATCTCGGCGGCGTCGAGCTCGACGACCTTGTCGAAATGCGCGCCGTCGTCGGAAACCAGATCGCGCCAGGCTTCGACGGCGGCCGGCCACTGATCGGCCGCGGGGGCGAAGGGCCGCCCTTTCAGGTAATCGATGGTGTTGTCGTCCACCGCCACCAGGCCGACGCGGGCCCCGGCTTCGATCGCCATGTTGCAGATCGTCATGCGACCCTCCATGGAGAGATCGCGAATCGCGCTGCCGGCGAACTCGATGGCGTAACCGGTGCCACCGGCGGTACCGATACGGCCGATGATGGCCAGCACGATATCCTTGGCGGTGACGCCGAGACCCAGCTTGCCCTCGACGCGCACCTGCATGTTCTTCATCTTCTGGGCGATCAGGCACTGGGTGGCGAGCACGTGCTCGACCTCGGAGGTGCCGATGCCGTGAGAGAGCGCCGCGAAGGCGCCGTGGGTGGCGGTGTGGGAATCGCCGCAGACCACCGTCATGCCCGGCAGCGTGGCGCCCTGCTCCGGCCCGACCACGTGGACGATGCCCTGGCGCTCGTCATTGATCCGGAACTCCTCGATATCGAAGCTCTCGCAGTTGGCATCCAGGGTCTCTACCTGGATACGAGAGACGTCGTCGAGGATCCCGGCGTTGCCGGCGCTGCGCTCCTTGAGCGTGGTCGGCACGTTGTGATCCGGCGTCGCCAGGTTGGCGTCGCGACGCCAGGGTTTGCGGCCGGCCAGGCGTAGCCCCTCGAACGCCTGGGGCGAGGTGACCTCGTGCAGCAGGTGACGATCGATGTAGATCAGCGCCGACCCGTCGTCGCGCTGGGTCACCAAGTGCTGCGCCCACAGCTTGTCGTAGAGCGTCTGGCTTGCCATGTCTGTTCTCTCCTCCGTCACACTGTCTGAGGCAGCTTTTGTGACGTAACGCTTGCGAATCGAGACGTCATGTGACGCCGCGAATGATTGGTTAGCCAAGATACGGCGGTCGCATGCATAAAATCAATTCATCTTGATTATGCTTTGGATTCCATAACAGAATGAATGAATTCATCTGCCGGATCTCGACGCATGGACACCCAGAGCCTGCAAGCCTTTATCGCGGTTGCCGACACGACCTCATTCTCGCAGGCCGGCGAGCAGCTCCACCTCACCCAGCCGGCGATCAGCAAGCGCATCGCCACGCTGGAGCACCAGACCGGCGCCAAACTCTTCGATCGCATCAATCGCCGGGTCAGCCTGACCGAAGCCGGGCGGCTGTTGCTGCCCCGTGCGCGCCAGATCCTGCAACTGGTCGAGGATAGCCGCCGCCAGCTGCACAACCTGAGTGGCAGCGTCGAGGGCAGCCTGACGCTGGCGACCAGCCACCATGTGGGTCTGCACCGGCTGCCGTCGGCCCTCAAGGCGTTTACCCAGCGCTATCCGGACGTCGATCTGGACCTGCGCTTTCTCGATTCCGAGCAGGCCTACCACGGTGTCATCACCGGGGAGATCGAGCTCGCCGTGGTGACGCTGTCGCCGCACCCCAACCCCCAGGTGGAGTCGGTGCCGGTGTGGATCGACCAGCTGCGCTTCGTCGCCGCGCCCGGACACCCGCTGACGACGCGTGGCGAGCTGCCGTTGTCGACGCTGGTGGACTATCCGGCGGTGCTGCCGGGTCCGCTCACGTTCACGCGCGACATCGTGGTGGATTCGTTCAATCGGGCCGGTCTGGCAATCGATGTGGCGCTCTCCACCAACTACCTGGAGACGCTGAAGATGATGGCCGGCATCGGGCTGGGCTGGAGCGTGCTTCCGGAGAGCATGATCGACGAGGAGATCGCGGTACTGCCGGTGGCGCACCCGCCCATCGAGCGACGGCTCGGGTATCTGGTCCACCGGGAGCGCACGCTCTCCAACGCCGGGCGCGCGATGATCGCGGAACTCGACGCGCTCAGGGCCGCCGAAGGCACTGGGAGCGACTACGCTTAGTCACACCCGCCCAGGGCACAATCAACCGCGGACTCGGATCAAGGAGCAGTCACCCATGGAGCAGGAAGACCGGGGCAGGTCCCGGGAATCGGCACGACAGCAGGACACGCCCTCAAGCACCCTGCGGCTGGGTCTGGTGCCGGCGCCGGAACTGCCGGAGCGGGTCGCCAGCCTCATCGCCGACGAGCTTCCCGAGCTGCTCGCACGCCATACCGACGATCGCCACCAGTGGCGGGTCGACTGCCTCACCGATCCGCTGATCGGCGCCGACGACTCGACCGCCGACGTCATCGAGCAGGCCGAAAGCATCAAGCGCGCCAACGGCTGGGATTACGCGGTCTGCATCACCGACCTGCCGCTGCTGCGTGGCGAGCGCATGGCGCTGGCGGAAGCCAGTGAAAACCTGGGCGTCGCAATCATCTCCCTGCCGGCACTAGGCATCTCGCCCCTCCGGCAGCGCCTGCGCGAGGCGATCCTGCACCTGGTCAACGAGATGCATCACGGCAGCGATCGCCGTGACCGTGAACGCCAGCAGCAGCACATGGACGACGGCCGTGAGGCCCGCGAGCAGAGCGGTATCCGTAACAGCAACTCCCGCGAGCTGATGGGCTCGCGGCTCTTCGAGCGTCTGGTGCCGATAGAACGTGTCACGCCGTCCGATGACAGCGAGAAGAACGTCGACGTCCGTTTCGTCAGTGCCACCAAGTGGCCGGGCTACGCCAAGCTGCTGGGCGGCATGGTGAGAGCGAACCGCCCCTGGACGATCCTGCCCGCGTTCCGACGGATCGTCGCGGTGGCCTTCGCCACCGGGGCTTACGGCCTGATTTTCCCGACGCTCTGGAAACTCAGCGCTGCCTATGAACTCTATCGCTTCGTCGCCCTGATGATCGCCGCGATCGTCGCCATGATCGTCTGGTTGATCCTCGATCACGGCTTATGGGAACCACAGCACTATACCCACAATGCCCGGCTGACCCGGTTCTACAACCTGACCACGGTCATGACGCTACTGGCGGGCGTGGCATGCTATTACGTCATCCTCTTCGCGCTGTTCCTGGTGGCGGTCGTACTGTTCGTACCCGCCAGCCTGCTGGAGTCGACGGTCGGCCAATCGGTCGGCTGGCTCGCCTTTCCGGCACTGGCGTGGCTGGCGACATCGGTGGCGACCGTGGCCGGCGCGCTGGGGTCGAGCCTGGAGAGTGACGAGACGATCCGCAGCGCCACCTATGGCTACCGCCAGCAGTTGCGCCAGCGCAAGGTCAAGGAGCGCCA
>NZNW01000054.1 GCA_002695065.1 Salinicola sp.
CGTGGGCAGCCCGCCGAGGTAGATCAACGAGCCGATCAGCAGGGTGAACACGCCGAACAGCAGAGCGATGCCCTGGATCGTATCGGTGTAGGCCACCGAGCGCATGCCACCCAGCCAGCTGTAGGCGACCATGATCACGATGAAGAACACCACCCCGACCTGATAGGGGATCGTGCCGCCGGTAAGACCGGATACGCCCTGGCCGATGGCGACGAACTGCTCCAGCAGATAGTTGCCGAGGCCGTAGAGCATCAGAATCGCCGCCAGGATGGTGACCTTCTTCGAGCGGAAGCGCAGATCGATCCAGTCCACCGGCGTCAACAGGTTGAAGCGTCGGCCCAGCGCATAGAGCCTGGGCGCGAACAGCAGGTAGACCATGATGATCATGATGAAGAACGGCACCGACACCAGGTATTGATAGCCGAGCCGATAGGCCGTTGGGGGGTAGCCGACCACGGTGTTGCCGCTGTATTGCGTCGCGAAAAAGGTGAAGAACAGCACCATCACGCCAAGGCCGCGCCCGCCCAGATAGTACTCGTCGAGACTTTCCCGAACCTTGCGATTGCGCAGGAACGCGTAGATACCCACGGCGAGCATCAGACCGCCGTAGAGCATCAGCACCAGAATGCCGGACCATCCGCTGAAGGCCAGTTCCACTTCCATGGTCACTACTCCTCGTCTTCATCGGCGCCGGTTTCCCACTGCGTCTTCACCACCCAGGTGATGAAGATCGACAACGCCAGCGAGGCGAGCAGGATGATCAGAGCCCAGTAGGGAACGCCGAAGAACAGCGGCGACCAGGAGCCGGCGGGGAAATACCAGGGATTGATCAGGGCGAACAGAATGACGAAGCCGATCCAGACCAGCGGCTTCTTGACCGGTTCACTGATTCTTCTTTTCATCAAGGCACCTCGATGGCGACACGAATTCGGCGCAAAGCGGCCAAAAAATGTCGCGACGGCAAATGGGAGACTATAGCCAGCCCCGGTGACGGCTGGCCATTACCGGTTGGCAAAGCGAGGCTTCGTCTATGGCGAAGAACCGCGACATTGGTCGTAATGGCCTCCGGGGCAGGGAATAGCCACCGCTCGGGTGCCCGAAGGCGTCATGCCTCTCGCTTTCGCAGCATCCAGGCCGCGCCGAGAGCGGAGAGCAGGCAGCCGGCGGCCAGGTAGATGGCGACCGGCGTCCAGCTGCCGCCATAGAGATCCACCAGCGCGGCGGCGATGAACGGGGTGAAGCCGCCACCGATCACGCTGGCGACCTGGTAGCCGACCCCGGCACCACTGTAGCGGTAGGCGGTCCCGAACAGCTCGGCGAAGATAGGCTGCTGCACGCTGACCACCATGTCGTGGGCGAGATTGGCCAGGGCCACGGCGAACACCACGATCCACAGGATCGAACCGGCCTGGAGCGCCATGAAGAACGGGAAGGCGGCCAGCACGCCGACGATGGCGCCGGTGATGTAGACCCGTCGCCGCCCCAGCGTGTCGGCGAGGAGTGCGAACAGCGGAATGGTGACGCAACTGACCGCGCCGACCAGCAGCCCGATATGCAGGAACAGATCGCGGGAGAGATCGAGATAGCCGGTGGAGTAACTCAGCGCGAAGGTGGTCACGATATACATCGTGAACAGCTCGGCCAGGCGCATGGCGATGATGGTGACGAAAGCCCCGGGATGGCGTTTGAGCGCCTCGAGGATCGGCGGCCTGGCCGGCTTGCGGTCACCGTGTTCGACCGCGGCGACGAATTCCGGCGACTCCTCGAGGCTCGAACGGATCTTCAGCGCCACCAGCACCAGTACCACGCTGAACAGAAACGGCAGACGCCAGCCCCAGGCGGTGAAGTCGGCATCGCTCAGCCAGTAGCTGAGCAGCGACACGCTGCCGGTAGCCAGGATCAGGCCCACGCCGTAACCCACCTGGACGCCGCTGGAGTAGAACGCGCGACGACCTTTCGGCGCGCTCTCCACCGCCATCAGGGCGGCGCCGCCCCACTCCCCGCCGACGGCGAAACCCTGCACCGCGCGCAGCGTTACCAGCAGGATCGGCGCCCAAACGCCGATCTGGGCATAGGTCGGCAGCAGGCCGATCAGCGCCGTGGCGCCGCCCATCAGGATCACCGTCAGGATCAGCATGCGCTTGCGACCCAGGCGGTCGCCGTAATGACCGAATACCAGCCCGCCGAGCGGGCGAAACAGGAAGCCGACGCCGAAGGTGGCCAGCGCCGCCAGGGTGCCGGCGGCCGGACTGACGTTGGGAAAGAACTGCGAGTTGAAGACCAGCGCGGCGACGATGCCGTAGAGCAGGAAGTCGTACCAGTCAACCACGGCGCCGACGAAGCTGCCGATGGCGGCACGTCGGGCCTGGCTGGTCGAGTGGGCGGGGGCGGCGGTCGTGGCGGGCGTGCTCATCCGTAACTCTCGGTGGTCGGTGTCTTGTGATCGAGGCGCTTGCAGGCGCGGCGACGTGGCGGCGGCATATCTTACGGCATTGCGCTGCCGGACACAGACCCCTGCGCTGGATCGCCCCCTCGGCCCGACGCCTCTACGGTTCCGGCGGTTCCAGGATCTGAAGTTCGCGATCCCAGCGGCGCAGGAAGGACTGGCGGCGCAGTGGATCGACGAACGCCAGCAGCGTGGCGTTGATCGGGATCGGGTAGAGGTGATCGCCAACCTGGTCGCGCAGCCGCTGTGCGGTGTAGGGGCCGATGACATCGTCACGCACGCTGAACAGCGGCGTCTGGCCGGCCAGGATGTGCTGGCCCCGCTGGCTCAGCAGGAAACTGACGAAGCGCTTGGCCACCTCCGGATGTGGCGCGTCGCGATGGACGAACGCCATCCGCATCATTACCAGCGAGTAGTCGTTGGGGACCTGAACGATGATGTCGGGATGGGTCTGGGCCCACACCATGGCATAGGAGCCCAGCAGGTTGTAGCCGAGCCAGTAGCGGCCGTCGCTGAGTCCTTCCAGCATGCGCTGGGTGGTGGCTTCGAGGTCGACGTTGGCGGCGCCCATGGCGGCGATCAGGTCCCAGGCGCGGGGCGTGTAGCGCGCATCCTGCTGGAACAGGGTGTAGCCCACCCCGCTCTTGCGTGGCGAATAACTGACCACGCGGCCGTCGAGCCACTGGCGGTAGCGAGTCAGCAGGTCGAGCAGGTCGCGGTGGGTCTCCGGCGGCGGCATGTGCGAGGCGAGCTCGAGCCGGTAGGCCATCACCACCGGTTCGAAGGTGAAGCCGAACACCTCGTTGCGCCATTTGGCCCACGCCGGCCACTGGTCGGCCTCCGGGGCGTCGAGGGGCTGGGCCATCCCGTCGTTGCTGAGCGCCAGCTGCCACGGCATCGCCGAGCTGATCACCACGTCCGGTGGCGATTCGGGATCCCGGGCCCGCCGGTCGACCTCCAGCGTGGAGCGATCACGGTAGTCGAGGTCGATCTGCGGGTTCTCGGCAGCGAAGGCGGCCAGCACCGGCTCGACGATCTGCCGGTCCAGTGCCGCTTCGATGACCAGTCTTTGGTCTCCGCGGGCTGCGCCGCTGCTGCCGACACCGAGGCATAGCGACACCAATAGGCCCAGGCCAAAGTGGAGGCGTCCTGTCATCCTGCGCTCCCCCCGGGTGGCTGACAGCGTGGCAACCTCAGGCAAACCCTGAGCCCGCGAGGCGTGCGATTGGAAACTTGCAGCCGGCTGCCGTGGCGTACGGCGATGGAGTCGGCGATGGCCAGGCCGAGCCCGGACCCGTGGGTGTCCTGGCGATGACCGCGCTCGAACGGTCGGGTCAGGCGGTCGAGGGATTCGGCATCGACGCCGGGACCGTCGTCCTCGATGGCCAGCGTCACCCAGGCATCATCGCCGCGGAGCGCCAGCGTGATCTCGCTGCCCGGCGGCGTGTAGCGGAAAGCGTTGTCGATCAGGTTGTTGAGCAGTTCGCGCAGGGCCCAGCTTTCCCCCTCGACCCAGACCGGGGCCGGTGCCTCGATGGCGAGCCCGAGGTCGTGATCGCGACTGTCCTGGCGATCGGCCCAATCGACGGTGATCTCGCGCATCAGTCGATCCAGTGCCAGCGGCTGACGTTCATGCAATGGCCCCAGATGCTGCAGGCGGGTCAGGCTCAGCATCTGTCCGGCCAGGCGACTGGTACGCCCGGCGCTGTCGTGAACGGTGACCAGGGCCTGGTGCCAGACGCCGGGCTCATTGCTGGTCAGCGCCAGTTCGCTGGTGCTCTGGAGTCCCGCCAGCGGGGTCTTGAGCTGGTGCGAGGCGTCGGCGATGAAGCGCAGTAGCGCGTCGCGATGATGGCGCTGGTCGGCGAACAACCGGTTGAGCGTCTCGACCAGCTCCTGCATCTCCCGCGGCACGTCGAGCATCAACGGACTGTTCTCCTCGGCGCGACGCTCCCTCAGTGCCTGGCGCAGGCGTCGCAGCGGCGCCAGCATGGTGTGCATCGCGATCCCCACCAGGGCCGCAGTGATCAGCACCATTGCGGCGAAGCGGGTCGCGCTCTTGCGGAACAGCTCCCGCGCCAGCAGGTCGCGTCCATGGCGGGTATGCCCCACCCAGAGCTGCACCGGCTCCTGGGTATCCCAGCCGGCGGAGTCCACCTCGCGGCCGCTGAGACGAATCGGCTGGCCGTCGTGGATGGCGTCGAGGTAGACCGGGTGCTGTCGGGCCTCGGCCCGCATCGCAGCGGTGATCGGCAGGTCGGCATTCTGGGTGATCGTGGTGCCGTTGTCCGCCTGCAACCAGTAGAAGACCCGTTCCTGCCAGCGGGTGGCCAGGATCTGCAGCGCCGAGGCGGGCATCTCCAGGGTGGGGTTGCCCTCCGGCCACTGCAGCGATTCGGCGATGGTCAGACTGGCGGCCTCGAGCTGGCCATCCATGGCCCGGTCCGCCGCCTTGCGCGCGCTGGTGTAGGCCTCGATCAGCAGCAGCGTCCCCAATCCGGCGACGATCACCACGAGCCATAGCGTCAGTCGCCGCTTGAGCGAGGTGCGAGGTGGCATCACTCAGGCCGACCCTCCCCGAGTGACTCCCGCGGCTCCTCGAGCCGATAACCCAGGCCGCGTAGCGTCCGAATCGACAGGCCGGAGCCGGCCAGGCGCTTGCGCAGCCGGCTGACGTAGACGTCCAGGGCGTTGGCGCCCACCGCCTCGAAGCCGAACAGCCGGTTCTCCAGGGCTTCGCGCTGCACGATGCGCCCCGCGTTGAGCATCAAGGCTTCCAGCAGGCTGAACTCGCGCCTCGGCAGATCGAGGGCCGCTCCGTCCAGCCAGGCGCTGGCCGAGCGGGTATCCAGCACCAGGCCGCCGAAACGAACGCTGTTGTCGAGCCGTTGCTGGCTGCGGCGCAGCAGGGCGCGTACCCGGGCTTCCAGTTCGGTGATCGAGAACGGCTTGGCGAGATAGTCGTCGGCGCCGAGGTCCAGCCCGCGCACGCGATCCTCGAGGGCGTCCCGCGCGGTGAGAATCATCACCGGCGTCGAGTCGGTATGGGCGCGCATCCACTCGAGCACGTCGAGGCCGTTGCCATCGGGCAGGCCCAGGTCGAGCAGCACCAGATCGAAACGACCCTGGCGCAGTGCCTGGATGGCGTCGTCGATGCGGGCCAGGGCGTCGACGGTATAGCCATGGCGCGTCATCGCCTGGGCCAGCGAGCGCGACAGCAGCGGATCATCCTCGATCACGAGCAGATGCATGGCGATGTCTCGCGTCATCGAATCCCCATGCCTTATGCGACTAATGTCCTATACGACAAAGGCTTAGATGACAGGTTGATGAAAGGTTAGCGCTCTAGCATCGCGCTGTCGGTGGGCAGAGCCGGCCCGAGACCGGTGCCCGCCATGAGCTTTGCGAGCATAACAACCCAGGTAGGAGACGCACAGCATGCCCCAGAATCACATGTCCAAAGCGAAAGGCCTTCAACGCTGGCTGGTCGCCGCCGTTACCGGTAGTGCGCTGCTGGCCGGCGCCGTCCAGGCCCAGGCCAAGCCGCCGGAGTGCATCGCGCCGGCCAAACCGGGGGGCGGTTACGACCTGACCTGCCGTCTGGCGGCCAATGGCCTGCAGGAAGCCAAGTTGATCGACGAGCCGATGATGGTCAGCTACATGCCGGGCGGTATCGGTGCCGTCGCCTACAACCATGTCACCGGCGTGCGCGATGACGATCCCAACCTGATCGTGGCGGCCAGTACCGGCGCGGCGTTGAATCTGGCGCTGGGCAAGTTCGGCATCAAGCACAAGGTCGACGACGTGCGCTGGGTCGGTGCGCTGGGCGTCGACTACGGCGCGGTCGTCGTCCGCAAGGACGCGCCCTGGAACAACCTCGACGAACTGATGAAAGCGCTGAAGAAGGATCCTTCCAGCGTGGTCATCGGTGCCGGCGGCACGGTCGGCAGCCAGGACTGGATGAAGGCGGCGCTGATGGCCAAGGCCGACGACGTCGATCCGCGCAAGCTGCGCTACGTCTCCTTCGAGGGCGGCGGTGAGGCGCTGGCCGCACTGCTGGGTGAACACATCCAGGTCTTCACCGGCGACCTGGCCGAGCTGAAGCCACAGCTCGACAGCGGCGAGATTCGTATTCTGGCGGCCCTCTCCGAAGAGCGCATGGGCGGGCCCTACGCGGACATTCCCACTGCCAAGGAGCAGGGCTACGACGTCGAATGGCCGATCTGGCGCGGTTATTACATGGGTCCGGATGTCAGCGACGAAGAGTACCAGGCGTGGGCCGACCGTCTGAAAGCGCTGAGCGAGACAGAAAGCTTCGCCAAGCTGCGTGAAGGTCGCGGTCTGTTCCCGATGGCCAAGTTCGGTGAAGACTTCCACCAGTACGTGAAAGATCAGGTTGCCGACTTCCAGCAACTGTCCAAAGAAGTGGGTCTGACCCAATGAAACTCGCCGCCGACCGAATCCTGAGCCTGCTGTTACTCGGTCTGGCGGCGTTCGTCGCCGTCCAGGCCTGGCAGTTGGAGGTGCCGTTCAGTTACGACCCGGTCGGGCCGAAAGCCTTTCCGCTGATTCTCGCGGGGCTGCTGGCGGTATTGGCCGTGGTGCTGTTCGTGCGCCCGGGCGCCAGCGGTGAGTGGCCGACCGGCGCGCTGTTGCTGCGCCTGCTCTTCACCATGGCCGTGCTGGGTCTCTATGCGGCGCTGTTCATCAACCTCGGTTTCCTGGTGACGACCGCTCTGGTCAGCATCGTCATCGCTTGGCTGTTCGGTGCCGGGCCGTTGAAAGCGGTCGTCGGCGGCCTGCTGCTGGCGGTGGGCAGTTACCTGCTATTCACCTACGGACTGGGAATCTCGCTGCCGACCGGTAGCTGGATCGAGCCGCTGCTGGGGAGCAATTAAATGTTCGATTTTCTGATCCAGGGCTTCGGTGTCGCGCTGACGCCGCTCAACCTGGGGCTGGCCTTCTTGGGCGCGCTGCTCGGGACGCTGTTCGGTGCCTTGCCGGGTATCGGGCCGATCAACGGTATCGCCATCCTGATGCCGCTGGCCTACACGCTGGGCCTGCCGGCGGAATCCGCGCTCATCCTGCTGGCGGGTATCTACACCGGTTCCGAGTACGGCGGGAGGATGTCGAGCATCCTGCTCAACGTGCCCGGTGATGCCGGCGCGGTCATGACCACGCTGGACGGCCACCCGCTGGCCAAGAAGGGTCTCGCCGGGCCGGCCCTGGGCCTGTCCGCCGTCAGTTCGTTCATCGGGGCGACCGTCGCGATCATCGGCCTGACCCTGTTTGCGCCGCTGCTGGCGATCGTCGCCGTCAAGTTCGGCCCCGCCGAATTCTTCGCGCTGATGATCTTCGCCTTCGCTTCCATGTCCGCCATGATGGGCAAGGATCCACTCAAGACCCTGATCGGTGCGGTGCTCGGCGTGTTGATCTCCACCGTCGGCGTCGACTCCGGCACCGGCGTGCTGCGCTTCACCTTCGACATGCCCGAGCTCTACGACGGCATCGATTTCGTGGTGATGATCATCGGCTTGTTCGCGGTCAGCGAGATCCTGCTGATGCTCGAGCACGCCTTCCGCCACGACCAGGACGGTGAGATGGCGCCGATCGGCCGGGTCATGGTCAAGATGAGCGAAGTGCTGTACTGCAAGTGGGCGATCCTGCGCTCCAGCGTGATCGGCTTCGTCATCGGCGTGCTGCCGGGCACCGGCGCATCCGTCGCCAGCGCCGTGGCCTATACCACCGAAAAGCGCATCAGCGACCACGACAACAGCTTCGGCACCGGCAACATGCGCGGCCTGGCTGCGCCGGAAGCGGCCAACAATGCGTCCGCCGCCGGTTCGTTCGTGCCGATGCTGACGCTGGGCATTCCCGGCTCCGGCACCACGGCGATCCTGCTCGGCGCGCTGATGCTCTACAACATCAATCCCGGCCCGATGATGTTCCGCGAGCAGCCGGTGGTGGTGGGCGGCCTGATCGCGTCGCTCTATATCGGCAACGTCATGCTGCTGCTGCTCAACCTGCCGCTGGCCGGCGTGTTCGCCCGCGTGCTGCAGGTGCCGCGCTGGCTGCTGGTACCGAGCGTGGCGATCCTCGCCTTCGTCGGCGTCTATCAGCTTCACTCCGACCTGATGGCGATCTACCTGATGCTGGTCATCGGCGTGTTCGGCTACCTGCTGCGCAAGTTCGGCTTCTCGCTGGCGCCGGTGGTGCTCGGCTTCGTGCTGGGTGGCTTGATGGAGGAGAACCTGCGCCGGGCGCTGTCGATCAGCGGTGGCGATGCGGGCATCCTGTTCCAATCCAAGCTGTCGATCGGGCTATGGATCGCCGCCGCGCTGGTGGTATTGGTGCCGATGTTCGCCGGCAAGCTCAAGGCGAAATTCCTGCCGGCAGCCAAGGCGTCCTGATACCGGGATGGAGTGATGCGCTGGCAGCATTGGACGGCCCCGCTTTGGTGGGGCCTTTTCAATCCCGCCTGCTATACCAACTCATAAATCAAGTTGGTCGAAATTCCTGTGACGGTGAATATCCGGGCTGTCGAGAAACCGCTGGCCATCACGAGTGTGGTTGTTGATGGTCTACGTGCCTGACTCTGCTTGTTATTACGAGAAAGCTCCCTTTCCCAGAAAGAAATTCCCCCTATGCGATGCGGGGGATAATCTGCCAGATCTCGTTGGCACTTTTATAGGTGGAAATGGCCATGGTGGATATGTTCAAAAGAAAGGTTGGACAGGCAGAATTGAAAAGCATTGCGGTCGAGGCGCTGGAGCGTCTCGGTATCGTGACGGACGAAGCCGAGGACGTGGCTGATGTACTGGTCATGGCTGACATGCTGGGAATCCACACGCATGGCGTGGCTCGCATCATGTCTTATGGAGAGAGGATAAAAGTAGGCGGAATCAACGCCAACCCTCGTATCGAATTACACCAGGCCTATCCCACTGTGGCTACGCTTGACGGGGATAATGCGCTTGGCCCGCTGCTTGGCAAGAGGGCACTCTCCCAATCCATGAAGATGGCATCGGAGTTCGGTATCGGCATGGTTTTCGTCAGGGGCAGCAATCACTTCGGACCTGTCATGCCGTACTCGTTCATGGCCGCCGAGCAGGGTTTCATGAGCTTCATCGCCAGCAACGCCACGACGACCATAGCCCCCTATGGTGGAACTTCTCCAAAGTTGGGCAATAACCCTTTGGGCTTCGGTTTTCCCAATCCTCGAGGAGAGCACTTTCTACTGGACATGGCGTTGAGCACGGTTGCCCGTGCGAAGATTCGATCTGCAAGAGACCGGGGAGAGTCGATTCCGCTCGATTGGGCGGTAGACGCCAGCGGTGTTCCAACGGGTGACCCCAACGAAGCGCTTGCCGGTATGCTGCAGACGATTGGGGGTCATAAGGGCTATGGCCTGGCACTTGCCGTGGACATGCTGGCGGGTGTTCTGTCTGGGGCGGCTTATCTCAATCATGTCAAAGCCTGGGACAAGCAGCCCGACCAGCCTCAGAACTTGGGCCACTTCTTTTTGACTATCAATACTAAAGGATTGGGCGGAGAGGGCTGGCTTGGTGAGAGAATGAATGACTTTTTCGATATCATCCACGATACGCCGGCCATCGACGATGAAAGGCCCGTGCAGTTGCCGGGTGAGAGAGAACTCGTAGCCCTCCGGCATCATCTCGAGCATGGTCTGGATTACGATGCTCAGCAACTGAACGCGCTTCGGGCTTATTAGCCAGGGGCGATAACCGTCTAGAGGGACCGGTGAAACACGACCTTGCCTCGTTGAACATTTTTCTCTGCGTGGCGGAGGAGAAAAGTCTGACACGGGCTTCCGTGAGAGCTCATATTGCCGTCTCCGCGGTCAGCAAGAGGATAGCCGAACTCGAAGGCAGGGTCGGGACGCCCCTGTTCGTGCGCTTTGCGCGAGGTGTGGAATTGACGACGGCGGGAGATGCGCTATTGGTACACGTGCGTCGTGTCTTTGCCAGGATCGAAGAAATGGACGAGGAGCTGGCGAGCTTTTCCGAAGAGATCCGGGGAAATGTCAGGATTTGCGCCACGACCTCCGCCCTCTCGCAGTTTCTACCTTTCGATATCGCGTCTTTTCGGCATAAGTACCCTAAAGTCAATCTGGATATCGAAGGGAGGGTGGGAGGCGCCATCCTTCGTGCCTTGAGAGATGGCGAAGCGGATCTTGGTGTTTTTTCCGTGGGATCCACCCCTCCCGATATCGAAGTTTTCCGGTATCGAACCTATGAGCTGGCGTTGGCGGTTCCCTTGGGGCACTCGTTGGCTAGCGGCTCATCGATACGGTATGACACACTGGCCGAGTATTCGATGGTCGCTCAGCATGCCGATAGCCTGTTGTACGAACACCTGGAAAAAGAGGCTGAAAGCCGCGGGTTCAGATTGAAAGTTGGTGTCCGAGTCAGCAGTTTTGATTGCATGTGCCAACTGGTTGCCTGTCAATATGGTCTGGCAATAATGCCAAGAGAGACCATCGAAGTCTATGCGAAATCCATACCTATCGTTGCGGTCTCCCTGGATGAGGAGTGGGCCGAGCGCGACCTTGTCGTCGGCGTCAAGACCAATCGGTATCTGGACCCCGCGGTTAAGTCTTTAGTGGAACACCTGACGCACTATTGAGTGCTAAGGCGTTGTCTTGTTTTAGTTTTCTGTTCGTGGAAAGACAGGTTTATCTGATAGCGAATTCTCAGGCGGTTTTCGAGTGTTTAGTTTTTCTCTGTCTCCAATGTTTTCGGTGCAGTGACGATCATGTTGGTGCAGATAATTAACTGAGGATTCGACAATGAAGCATGCCATCATTAAAACGTTTCTTATTTTTCCCTTCCTGATTTTCAGCTCACTGACCCTGGCCTACGAGCCGGGTAGCAAAACAGAGTGCATTGCACCAGCGGATCCGGGTGGTGGGTGGGATTTCACCTGTAGAAATGCCGCCAATGTTTTCAAGGAGCTTGGGCTCGTACCGAAGACCATGCAAACCATTAACATGGCAGGGGCGGGTGGTGGCGTCGCCTATGCGCACACCGTGAGCAAGCGCAGTGGCGACGATGATTTGCTCGTTGCGGCTTCCACTTCGACCGTTACTCGCCTCGCTCAAGGTCAGTTCCCGGGTATGGACGCGAGTATGGTGAACTGGCTGGGAGCGATCGGCGCCGACTATGGTGTGATCGCGGTCTCCAAGGATTCCCCCTACCACGACCTCAACGAACTGATGGAGGCGATGAAGAAGGACCCGCGTGCGGTCAAGTTCGCCGGCGGTAGCGCCAACGGCGGGTGGGACCACCTCAAGGTACTGATCGCGGCCAAGGCGGCCGGGGTCCACGGTCTTCCACGTGTCCCCTATCTCTCCTACAACAATGGTGGCGAAGCGCTTACACAACTGGTCGGTGGCCATGTGGGCGCGTTCACCGGTGATATCACCGAGGCTAGGGGATTCTTCGAGTCCGGTGACATCCGCGTGCTGGCGGTGCTCTCCGAGGATCGCCTTCCGGGAGAGTTTTCCACCATCCCCACTGCCAGGGAACAGGGCATCAATGCGATAGGCGCGAACTGGCGCGGCTTCTACATGCCGGCCGATATCGACGACGACGCCAAGCAGTACTGGGTCGATGCCGTCGACAAGCTCTACGCCAGTGACCAGTGGAAGAAGGTCATGAAGAGCAACGGCCTGATGCCGTTCCACCCGGACTCCAGTGAGTTCGAGGCCTTCGTCAAGCAGCAGATCCAGGATATC
>NZNW01000003.1 GCA_002695065.1 Salinicola sp.
CAAGGAATCCCCCTTCCTGGGCAAGGCCACCATGACCTACAGCATGGGTCTTCCCGAGCCTGAGAAAAACTACGGCGTCGATCTATCAACCTTCTGGGAGAGTTAAGGGTTCGAAGGAGCAAGGGGGCTCCATCTACCACTTAATCCGGATACCCTTCTTTTTACCGAAGCGCTGACCGACACGGATAGACTCGTTGCCTACGACCCTCATGGCCAACTGCCGCGCGATTCCAGCTCCTGGATATAGGCCCTCCTGAAAAAGGAAAAGCCTACTGCAAAAGGATAGGAAGGGAAGGGGGAGTAAGGGGAAGGGGGTTACCCGGTTGTTTGAACATGACAACCCCAAAGGGCCGGACGAGGGAAAGGGCCAAAGGGCGGCTCCACGGACAGTCGCTACTGAGAGTCTTCCGTTTCGAGTTGGCCAAGTGACTCAGGCTCACCTTCAGTGTCAGCTTTCGGCCAAAAGCGGACGTTCACCAACTCTCTATTTTACATTCGGAGGCGCCTACAAAGCCGCGAACGGCTCAATGCCGAGTATCATGCCAAAGACAGAAGCTATTGAACCAGCGCACCACTAGGCACGCTAGTTCATGATCAATCGACTTAGAATGGTATGTCAGAGGCCAAACCATCCACCTCGGCAGAGAATGGCTTACGGCACTGAGCTACATTGGAGTTCGCCAAGGCGCAGTTGTGTCCAATGGCTCGGCAGCACCTTCATCACCAACCGCTTCTGAAACAATCATAGATGTATCTGTGCCGGCGGCAGCGCCGCCTACCAGTTCCTCATCTTCCGTCTCTAACTCAGCAGGATCTAAATCGACAAAGTCTTGGCCCATCATCATTTCATAATGAGGCATATGTCCCATAGACTTGAAGACCTTGAAAAATATCTTCATATAGCTGTGCGCCATCCCATCACTAATTGCCACATACAGATCATCTGGTGAATAGTGAGATCCGTCGTTAACCCAGCTAATTAATGATTGGCACTGAACCTTTTCCTGCCCTTCAAATTTATCAATGATGACGTGCGTATCTATGTTTCCTAGAATTTTGAAGTAGTTCTCCAGAATTCTACGCATAGTGTTTTGAATGGTAAGCGCCGGTAACGGTTTTTTCGTCAATTCTGCCCAAAGTAGCTGATAGGACGTTTTAATAGGATTGCTCTCGAAACCTTCGATCTTCGAGAACTGATCGGGCTTGCGCACTATCCAAAATGTCTCATCCTTAATAGATACATCTCCAGCCCTCTGGGGATTAAAGGTGATTTCCTTATGGAAGTGCACGTTATGGGTCAGGACAAAAATCTGCTTTAAGTGATTCCCTTTCTGGCGAACTTCTTGGAAAAGCTTTTTGATCAAGCTACTCACGATGAACAGAACATCGCTATCCAGACTTGAAACCGGGTCGTCAATGACGACTATTCGATCAGAGCTTATGCCTGAGGTCGTGATGCTTCCCCTGAGCAAATGATAGAAATATAGGAAAGTAACGAAGGTCTTTTCGCCTTCGCTGAGTGTTGCTTTAGCATCAGTTCCATCGCTTCTGATCAGGCGATATGAATTATCGGCGCATGCAGGGTCTAGGGAGAAACTTCGAAATCCAAAGCTTTTAAGGATGTTGTTTATCGCAATGACAGTAGGCCTCACGCTTGTCAGTGAATTTTCAATTTTTGAAATTTCTGCGTCAGTCGTGGATATATCTATCTCAGCCCTATCCATGCTTGCAGTGATGCCATCAATTGCTTTGCTGATACGATCAATATCTTTGGCGTAATCAGCAAGAGTATCTTTAAGCTCAACATCAAGAAGATACCGCCATACTGCACCTGTTAACTTATCCTGTTCAGCTGAGAACTCCGAAACAAGGCGGTTATGTTCAGAGACCTTGAGGTTGGCTGAGTTGATTAGCTCAGAAATTCTAAGCGGAATTTCTGCAAGGCCTTCCAGTGCCACGTCAATGCTCGGGCTAGCCACTTTGTGGTCAATGCGTTGCTTGTTCACCAAAATGATTGCATTCAGGGCCTGCAATTCACGATCAAGCTTCTCTTTGTCTAAGTGAGAACAATCCGTAGCCAAGACTGCTTGAGCTTGGGCTAACAGGCTATCTGCTACCGAGCTATAAGTAGTTCGAAACTGCGATAGGGCTCTAGTATCGGCCTCGAATGTTTCATCAAAATAGTCTTCAAGGCTTTTTTCGAATTCCTGCGGTAGTTTCTGCTGACAGAAAGGACAGTCATCGTCGGCATAGCTCAAGTACTTCATACCTTGCCTAATCCAATCGCTGTTCCCCAAGCGCTGGATCATCGCAGATACATTCACATCCTCTTTTCCAACCACTTTCTTTCTCAGAATAGGGTTTTGCTCAAGCGCAACCAAGCGGGACATGTCAAGGTTGGGTACGGCATTCATGGGTGATGGTGCGTCACCATAAATTACGTTCGCACGGCTACGCAGATCTTCAATATCAACTAGTTGAGAGGTATTACTTTTGCTTTCATGTAAGACCCTATTTTTGAAGGCCTCCCGATTATTCCTCAGGCCTTTAAACGCCCCCTGGAACTCGTCATCGTGCTTCTGCTTTTGTTCCCAACACCGTGCTACTAGCTTTGCTTCTAGGGCTTTTTTTTCGGCGATCTTACCGCTCTTACCGTCTGGGCCATTCAGATTTTCTTGCGCTCTAATTTTGAGCAGCACGCGGCAGTCTCTTTCCTTCTTGAGGTCCTCCAGGCGATCAAGTTGCGCCTGCTCGGCCTGTCCTAGGGTGAACACACCTTTGAACTGCTTCGAATCAGTAAAATTCGCAGCAATAAAGTCGTTATTGTAGACCATTGCCGGAACCTGATTGCCCTTCGCCCACGAGACCTTGGAGGCAGTCGATAGCGCTGGGTTGCTTATCAGTCGGCTAATCGTTGTCTTGCCTGCTCCGTTTGCACCGTAGAAGTAATTCACGGCCTTCAGGTTTTGGATCGTTTCGGGGGTTACAGGGCTGTAGGTCGCTATGCCGGAAAGGGTGATCGATTCAATCATGTCTCGCATCCGTGGAGAAAGAAAGTTAGAGAGCAAGCCAGGGGGGCGGTCCTGGATATGACGCACGCCATCCTAGATTTCAGCGTAGGAAGCAGGCGATGGCCTTTGGCCGCCTCAGTACAGAGTAATACACCAGCTTGTGAGGCCTATAGGAATTGATAACTACCGTCGGCGACCCCCGGCTGTCATAATCTACTCTTTCTTTTACGTCACTCAGGGGAGTGGTCAAGCGCGTCCTACGAGCCTCGATTACTGCTAGCCATGGTGCATCTATTCAAGATGCACATTTTCTATTACTGTCCGCTTCTGGCCGATAGCCGCCCTTCACGAATGGCTGCTATGAGTCGCATTCGGCCAGAAGTTGCCAGCCTCCCTTTTAATCACCCGGTTTGTGTTTATGAGGTTTAAGCGATTTCGTATTTCCAAGAGTGCTTTTGTTATCGCGTTGACGCCTATCTGGCTTTCCGGTTGATTTAGCAGTTCTTTTCGGCCCTGGTTTAATTCCCATGACTTTCTCCACTGACAATATGGTTCGTATTGCAAGAATCCGGCTACTCCCAGACCTTGGAGCCCGATGCCCATCTCTCCATGTCCGCTATGGATCGAAAGCGGCCCTAGCCGATGCAGCTCATCAGCCATTGCATCGTGCGGATGAGCCATCCCATGCTCATTGCTGAATGTTAGGAATGTAAATTAATGTTCTCTGAAGTTCTAGTCACTTCGACCATTGCATCGTTCCCAAGCTGTGCATGGTCTAGAGCCAGGGCAGGGCAGCGCTGCTTCGATTACTTGCTCTTGCAGCCTTGGATCCGTCCCGCCGAACGCCACTCATACCCTGTAATGCCGTCTCCGGTCGCCAGTACAGCGGCATCAATGTGCCACTGCTGTGGGGCGAGGCCGAGGGTCGAGGATTTTCCCAGGACCGTTGGCTCACCTTTCGTCAGGCGAAAGAAGCCGGGGGGACGGTACGCAAGGGTGCGAAGAGCACGCTCGCGTGCTTCTACAAGCCCATGAAGCGCGAGATCGTCGATGACGCCGGCGAGCGGGTGCTCGACGACGAGGGCAACCCCAAGGAGAAGCACTTCGCGATTCTGAGGGGCTTCAATCTCTTCAACGTGGATCAGTGTGACGGGCTGCCCGATGAGGTCACGAATCCGCCGGCGACGTTGGTCGAGGGATTCGACAGCGTAAGCGCGCTGGACGACTTCATCGACGGCTGTGGCATCAAGGTCACGCACTCGCTGGATCGCGAGATCGCGGCGTATTACCCCCGGCAGGACAGGGTGTTGATGCCTGCGAAGGAGCGTTTTCACGATGCTGACGGCTACTACAGCGTGGCACTGCATGAACTCACCCATGCCACCGGGCACGAATCACGCCTGGCTCGCATCGGGATCACCGACCCCGAGCCGTTCGGTTCCGACCGCTACGCGCTCGAGGAGCTGGTCGCGCAGCTGGGCTCAGCCTATCTGTGCGGACACTTCGGTATTCGCAACGAGGCCTTCGACGCCGCCTACATAGCCAACTGGATCAGCGTGCTGCAGGCGGACAAGAAAGCCATTTTTCGCGCCACGGGCGCGGCACGTCTGGCAGCGGAATTCCTCAAGCAGACGCACGAGGAAAACCGCACGCCGGCATCGACCGATCAACCGCTGAAGGAGAGCGCCGAGGTTAAGCCGAAGCGCCGACCGCAGGCGGATGATCAGGACATCGAGCTTTTCGGGCATCAATGGCTACTGGGCGACAGCGTCAAGCTGGATTCCATGGTCGATCGGGGTACTTTCCGTGCCCAGGTCACTCGCCTGAAGCAGATGGGTTATCAATTCGATGCCGCGACACAGACATGGACCTATTCGGCTGCCGCAGCGGCCTGATCTTCTACCCAGGAGTACGACATGACTTCCAATGCTAAACCCATCGGCTATCTGGCTCACTGTCACGGCTACCTGGCTCATCGTGAGCTTGGTGTGCTGTTAGAGCTCTGCACGTTGAAAAGTGAAGCAGGCTAAGACATAGGCACCATTCACGAGGAGCATGGCCCTGTCTTGAGAGAGTCTGAGGGATATTTCTCATCGCCGAGCCAAGCGGATAACGCGCTGGCCACCGGCAGTTGGATTCAGCGTCTGACATCCAGCACCTGAACCCAAGCCATTCCGGCGGGGCGATACCGGTTCCACAGGACGGGATCGCTCTCCAGAATCATGAAGGAGCCTCATATGGCCACGAATGAGCAACCTATGGAGCCGGCGTTCTTGGCACTAACCGAGACCCAGCTCCACACGATCGAGGATCTGCTCTCAAACGACGAAAACTCGTCGGATGAGGAACTGGTCACGTTCTTCATCTCGGAGGGCATACCCGAGGGCTCGGCGCGGCAGGCACTGACCTATCGCGATCGATACCTCACCACGATCTACCTCAACGGGCACGCCCCGATTCGTTTCGAGCGTGACGCCCGGCATTACGAACCGCGCTTGCGTCGCTTCGTGCCTGCCTGATTCAACACTCAACCCCGGGGGCGATGACTGCCCTCGGGGCAGCTCGTCACCATCCTTGTCGATGGAGGCAGCATGCCACCTGCAACCCCGCTTTGGCGTCTCGAAGAGGCGCCAGAGCTTTTGTTGGACAACTATGTTGCTGATGGCGACAGGATCTGGCAATCGGACAGCATGAAGTCCGGTCAGATGCGCGTCTAAGAGGTTTTGAATCGTTGCGCCATGGGCCAGCGCCCCTCGTTGAGAACTTGTTTCACGCATTGCTTCAACGCGTTCTCTACTCCGGCAACGGCGCGGGAGACCTGGCGATTGGTGGAGTGCGCCAGGACGATGCGCCGTTTCAGGCCGGGGGCTTCGATGGGCGCCGCCGTCAGCCTGCCTTCGCGCAGGTCTTCCGCCACCGCGATGCCCGGCAGGATCGAGACGCCGTGACCCTCCAGCACCAGTCGCTTCTGAATGCTCATGGCATCGGTTTCCACCGCGACTCTGGCCTGCAGACCACGGGGGATTAGCGCCAGATCGAGTAGCTGGCGCAGGCCGTGGCGTGGCGTGGGCAGGATCAAGGGATGGCTGACCAACGTTTCCAGCGAGATCGGGTGCGTTGCCTGCAGCGCGTGATGCGGGAGTCCGATCGCCCAGAGCGCCTCTTCGAGCAGGGGTTCGGTGTCGATCGCCGGGGCTTGGCGCGGCGCGTAACTCAGGGCGATATCGATCTCGCCTGACTCCAGCCATTGGTGCAGGTGGCCGGCGTAGCCCATCGATATGCGCGGCTGGATATCGGGATGCGCCTGCTGCAAGCGGCGTATCAGCGGGCTCGCGATCAGGTCGCACACGCTGGGCAGCAGGCCGATGGTGACCACACCGCTGAGACGGCCATCGTCGGGTCGAATCTCGTCGCGGGCACGCTCCAGCTCCTGAAGCGCGCGGCGCGCGTAATCGAGCAGCGTATGTCCCGACGCCGTCAGCCGCATGCCCTGGCGTTCGCGGTGGAACAGCGGCGTGCCCAGTTCCTCTTCCAGCAGCTTCAGATGGCGCGAGACCGCCGGCTGCACCAGATGCAGCAGCGTGGCGGCATGAGTGACGTTGCCGGCCTCGGCCACGGCAAGAAAGGTGCGCAGATGTTTGAACTCCAACGTTCGGCCTCCTGGATCGCGTTGCCTTTTCCCCTCACAGCCTATGCCCCTCATAGACCATTCCCTGGCCTGATCCTGTCATCACGAAAATGTATTTCACTGGCGATCACATTACAAAATATTTTGTCACGACCCTGGGACGCCGCGTGTTGCTGATCTCGTCGAGGCCGTTCCCGGTACCCATCCCTTCCGATCGTAGGTTCCTTCCTGACCATCGATTCGCTTTCAACAGAGGTGCAGACGTGAGTTGGCAATCTTCCATCTTCGAGTCGCTCAAGGCGGCTGACGTGCGGCAGGTGGCCTACGTGCCCGATGCCGGTCACTCCGAGACGATCCGTGCGGCGCAGGCTGATCCGGAGGTTCATGACACCGTGCTGACCACGGAAGAAGAGGGCGTGGCGCTGGTCAGCGGCGCCTGGTTGGGCGGCCAGCGTGCCGCGTTGCTGATGCAGAGCAGCGGCGTGGGCAATTGCGTCAACATGTTTTCGTTGCTCGAGAGTGGCCGCTTCCCGTTCCTGACACTGGTGACGATGCGAGGCGAGTACGCCGAGTTCAATCCGTGGCAGGAGCCGATGGGCCGTGCCACCCAGCAGGCGCTCGAGCTGATGGGCATTCACGTGCTGCGCGTATCGCATCCCGACGAGATGGGAGAAGTGGTCAGCGCGGCGGCCTTCGCCGCCTTCGAAGCCGGCGACCGGGTCGCGGTATTGATTTCGCAAAGCCTCATCGGCCGCAAACAGTGGGTGAAGCCATGATGACCGAACAGACTCGTGAAGGACTCGACCGTCGCCGTTTCATCAAGGACCTGGTCGAATCGATCCCGGATGCCCTGATCGTCACCGGCCTGGGGTCTCCTTCCTATGACGTATTTGCCGCCGGCGATCGGCCGGGTAACTTTTACCTGTGGGGCGCCATGGGCGGCTCGGTCAGCATGGGGCTGGGGCTCGCCCTGGCGCGGCCGGACAAGCCGGTGGTCGTGGTCACCGGGGATGGCGAGATGCTGATGGGCATCGGCAGCCTCGGCACCGTGGGCGTGAAACTCCCGCCCAACCTGAGCATCGTGGTGCTCGACAATGGCCACTACGGCGAGACTGGCATGCAGCGCAGTCACGCCAGTCTCGGCACCGACCTGGTCGCGGTGGCCAAGGGCTTCGGGATCGCCGAGTCCTTCACTGTCGAAGATCACGCCGGCTCGAGTGAGATCGCCGATCGCATCAACGCGCGCGAAGGTACCTGCTTCGCCCAGGTGTTCATCAGTGCCAAGGAGTCGCCGCGGGCACTGCCTGCACGTGATGGCGTCTATATCAAGAATCGCTTCCGCGACGCGCTGGGCTTGTCACCCATTTGAAGCGCGGCCCGGCGCGGCTGACACAGGAGAGGATCATGCAGCGCTATCAGCTCTATATCGATGGCCAGGATGTCGATCCGCAGGATGGCGTCTGGTTCGAATCGCACAACCCCTACACCGGCGAGCCCTGGGCGGAAATCCCCCGCGGCGGACAGGCCGATGTCGACCGCGCCGTGCGTGCGGCCGACCGCGCCATGCGCGAAGGGCCGTGGGCGGAAATGACCGCGAGCGAGCGCGGACGCCTGATTCACCGCCTGGGCGATTTGATCGCCCGCGAGGCCGATCGGCTCGCCGAGCTCGAGGTGCGCGACAACGGCAAGCTGATCGCCGAAATGGCCGGGCAGGTCAAGTATCTGCCGCAGTACTACTACTATTTCGGCGGACTGGCGGACAAGATCGAGGGCGCCGTACTGCCGCTCGACAAGAAGGGTTACCTGGCTTACACCCGCTACGAGCCGGTCGGCGTGGTGGCCGCGATCACGCCGTGGAATTCGCCGCTGCTGCTGATGACGTGGAAGGTCGCTCCGGCGCTGGCGGCGGGTTGCAGTGTGGTGGTCAAGCCTTCCGAGTTCACCTCGGCCTCGACGCTCGTGTTCGCCAGACTGTTCGAGGAGGCCGGCTTCCCGCCTGGTGTCTTCAACGTGGTGACCGGCTACGGCGCGGAAGTCGGCTCGCCGTTGGTCGAGCATCCGCTGGTCAAGAAAGTGAGCTTCACCGGCTCCGACGTGACCGGCAAGCGCATCAACGAGCAGGCCGCCGGCCAGCTCAAGCACACCGCCATGGAGCTGGGCGGCAAGTCCGCCAACGTGGTCTTCGCGGATGCCGATCTCGAGCAGGCCGTGTTCGGCGCGATCTCGGGCATCTTCGCGGCTAGTGGCCAGACCTGCATCGCCGGGTCGCGGCTGCTGCTCCATGAGGATATCTACGACGCCTTCGTCGAGAAGCTGATCGATGTCGCCAGCCAGGCTCGCATGGGCGACCCGATGGACCCGGAAACCCAGGTGGGGCCGGTGACCACGCCGGCGCAGTATCAGAAGATTCTCGACTATATCGAGATCGCCGGTGGTGAAGGCGCAAAACTGCTGATGGGCGGTGGCAAGCCGACCCGCGAGGATATCGCCGATGGCTGGTTCCTGGAGCCGACCATCTTCGGTGACGTTCGCGGCGACATGCGTATCGCCCAGGAAGAAGTTTTCGGCCCTGTGCTCTCGATCATCCGCTTTGCCGACGAGGCCGAGGCGGTGCGGATCGCCAACGACGTGCGCTTCGGCCTGGCGGCAGCGGTCTGGACCCGTGACATGGCGCGAGCCATCCGCATGACCGAGAAGCTCGAAGCCGGCACGGTGTGGGTGAACACTTACCGCGCGGTGAGCTTCATGGCGCCCTTCGGCGGCGTCAAGGACTCCGGGCTCGGCCGCGAGAACGGTCAGGACGCCATCTACGAGTTTCTGCAGACCAAGAGCGTGTGGATCAACGCCGGTGTGACGAGCGGTAACCCCTTCGTACTGCGTTAAGGTCGGAAAGACCCGAGCCCGCGCAAGGTCTAACCTGCGCGGGCTTTTTCGTTTGATCAACGTGTGTTTTTCATTGATCCAGCAAACTGACTGCTCACACGGCTACATATGTTCTGCTGGCGTGGCATGACTGCTGTTTTCGATCGGAAGCGGTCGAGCATCCGCGATCGCGGGCGGTGATCAGCTTTGCCAAGTCGATTTTCGACGAAGCATCGGCGATGCCTAAGGAGGGCGAGCTGGTCGAGCTATGCCGGCCGGAGAAGGCCCAGGGCCGCAAGGTGCTGGTCTACTCAACCTACACTGGCAAGCGGGATGCGACGAGGCGCCTGAAGCGCGTGCTCGAGAAAGAGGGACTCAAAGTGGCCGTACTGCTCTCGAGAGTCGACACCAGTCGGCGGGAGGACTGGATCGCTGATCAGGTCGAGAAGGGGACCGATGTGCTGATCACCAACCCGGAGCTGATCAAGACTGGCCTGGATCTTCTCGACTTCCCGACGATCGCGTTCATGTAGACCGGTTGGAGTCTACACGCTGCAGCAGGCGGCGCGACGTTCATGGCGTATTGTTCAGCACCTTGCGGTGCGTGTGCTGTTCTTCGGCTACGCCGAGACGCCACAGATTGCCTGCCTGCGACTGATGGCCAGCAAGATCGCAGTGGCGCAGAGCACGTCCGGGGGACATCCCCGTGTCCGGGCTCGATGCGCTCAACAGCGATGGCGAGTCGGTGGAAATGGAACTGGCCCGTCAGTTGGTCGCGTGACGATCAGGTTTACCCCAACCCCTCTTCGGAGGGGTTTTTTATGTGTGCGCCGGGCATGGCGCTGTCCCGACCCGCCGTAGTGGCCGCACGGACGACTTGGAGGTGCAAGTCCTCTGTGGGCCCGGCAAGGGGAATCACTAGCTGAACCGCAAAGGTGTCCATCGCGAGGTAGAATCTGAAGAGAGGACTAGTGCGGTGACGCCCTCTCCTACTCGATCTGCAAGTTTTGCCAGAAAGTACTCTCAGCTCTGCCTTGTTGCCTCTTCCTGTCGTTCACACCTTGCCGTTTCAGCCGACCGTAACTTCCGCATGACCCGATGCCGCTGGCTGCGTGACGGCCGACTCTGCCTCGCACCTTGGCTATTGTTAACCTACTTTATCCAGGGAGCTAGATGAGGACGCTTATTCAGTTTGCGTTCAGGTGAGCCGCCTACCCTTTTACAAAGGGCTGGTTATCAGTGTTATCAGTGAAGGGACTGGAACCCGCGGTCATTGGCTCTGGCCCAGGTTCGTTTGAATCAGCGACGCGAGGGATCCGCATGGAGCTGTTCGCTCTTCTCATCATTCTGGTCGTGGTACTGGGCGCCGGGCTGCTGGTGCAGTGGCTGCCCATGCGTCACCAGCCTCGGCCCGGCTGGTCTCAACGCGTGCCATTTCTGGGCGGGGGGACGCCCGACAGCCACGCCTGGAGCCGCTACCACGTTCGCTATTACCCCATGACGCTGCTATTGATCGCCTTCGAGATGGAGATGATGTTCATGTACCCGTGGGCGGTCGTGTTCGTCGAGACGGGCATGAAGGCCATGATGGAGATGGGCATGTTTCTCGCCATCCTGTCGGTGGGCATCGTCTATGCCTGGCGTGAGGGGGTGTTCAAGTGGCAGTGAACTGGCTGCACAAACTCGCCTCGCGTGGCAGCGTTCCTGTGTTTCCCGTGCTGGGCAAGCAGGGTGATGGCGCGCTGCGGCATCTCGCGCTTTCTCCGCAAATCGAACTGGTCGACTCGCCGCGCCACGCCAGTGTGTTGCTGGTGGCGGGGGAGATTCCGGCCGACCGCTTCGAGCCCCTGCGTCGGGTGCATGACCAATTGCCATACCCCTTCACGACGCTGTGGTTTCGCAGCGAACCCTGGCCTCATCTGGAACGCGTGGCCCGTATCGACGATCTCGACGACCTGCCCGGCGCACTGGTCACGGCGCATCGCGAATTGATGGAAGGCTGCCGCGGCAGTACCCATCGTCTCCTGCCGGACGAGCCGCCCAACCCTTGGGAAGGCGAGGGCGATTTCGGCCAGGGCGGTGAAGGCATGATGGGCGGGGTGCCCTACGGGCGGCCCATGGCCATGAACATGGCAGATGACATCCGCGACGGATTGACGCTGGATTCACTGACTTTCCGGCTGGGGCCGTTCTTTTTCGCGTTTCCGCCCGGCATGGCGGCGGAGATCACCCTGCAGGGGGATCTCGTGCAGACATGGCAAACGCAGTTGACGCCGTACCCACAACCTCTCGACGAGGTGTTTTTCGACGCTCGCGAGCGCCCCGTCCCCATTGCGGAGGTCGAGCTTGCCCGGGCCCGCCATCACCTGCAGCGGCTGTTTCATGCGTTTCACCTGGCGGGCCTGGAGAACGTGAGCCTGAGGGCCTTGCGCCTGGCGCGTGGATTGTCGACGTCGAGCACCCTCGACGGATTACGGCGCGCACTATCACGTAGCGGCTTCTTTCGCCTGACGGCGGGCGGCGGCGCGCTCGGCCCCGAGCAGGCGCGCATGATCGGTGGGCCCGCCGCTCGAGCTGCCGGAATGGATGATGATCTGCGCGCGGAGGATGCCGGCTATCGACGACTGGGGTTCTCTCCCGTCTGTCAGATCGCGGGCGATACCCATGCTCGCTGGCGACAGCTTCTGGACGAAATCGACCAATCCCTTCATCTGGCCCGTCTGGCCGAACGCGACAGGGTACAAACGGAGCGGACAGGCAGTATCGAGACACCGCGTGGCCCCTGGTCGGCGCGGCGGCCGGCAGATGCGAGTGCGCTCTTCGACGAGCTGTTACCCGGGCTGGAGTGGGGCGATGCCCTGGCGGCGGTCGCCAGTCTGGATGTCGCGGGGTTGACCGATCAACCTGTCGGCACACGGCCATCCGGAGAGTCCCGGGCGGTACGGGGAGGCACCGGGAACGATGTTTAGCGAGCTGTTTCTGCCGGTTCTCATGGTGATCTTCATGCTGGTTGTCGGCGGTTATGCCGTTGCCGTGCTCGATCGCCTGGTTGCCAGCGCGCTTGGCACTCCCCAGGCCGGAGGTATCTGGCTGGCGCCGATGGCGCGCGGCGCCTGGTTGCTGACCCAGCATGCCAATGCCACCGAAGCGCCGGATTGGCGGGCCTGGCGGCTGGCACCGGCCCTGTATCTGGCGTTGGCGGCGGGCGGGCTGGCGGTGGTGCCATGGTCGGCATCGCTGGTCGCCACGGATCTGGTCACCAGCGTGGTGCTGTGGGGCAGCGTGGAAGCGCTGGCGACCGTCGTCATCTTCTTGCATGGCTGGTCGGCGAATTCGTTACTGGCCTTGATCGGAGGGTACCGGTACGTGGCGCTGGGGCTCTCCTACATCCTGATCAGCATGTTCGTGCTGATCGGCGTGGCATTGCCGGCCGAATCGCTGCAGTTCACCCAGGTGGTGGCTTCGCAGGAAGGCCTGTGGAATGTCATCCGCCAGCCGCTGGGACTGCCGCTGTTTCTCATCGTCGGCCTGGGCATGACCTTCTGGGGGCCGCTTAATCTGGCCGATTCGACGGATCTGGCCGGCGGCACGGCCTCGGAGATCTCGGGGCCGCCAAGGCTGGTCTGGGACATGGCCCGGGCGGCCATGCTGGTCGCGTTCAGCGGCGTGGCAGCGACTGCCTTCCTGGGGGGCTGGCTGGGGCCCTGGCTGCCCGGCCCGTTATGGATGTCCCTCAAGATGTTGGCGGTACTGATCGTGCTGCTGTTGCTCGGGCGGTTACTGCCGCGACTGGCGCCGGAGCGCTGCGTCACCTTGATGTGGGTCGTGTTGCTGCCGCTGTCGTTCATCGATCTGGTGTGGGCCGGGATAGGAGCGCTGTTGTGATGGAGAGCATGAATGACGGCACCGGTGTCGATATCGCGTTTCTGCTGCTGGCCACGCTGGCGGTGGTTACCGGGTGGCGCGTGTTTCGCACCGACTCGATGGTACGGGCCTCCTTTTTCCTGCTGGTGTCGTTCATCGCCGTGGGCGTGATCATGATCCTGTTGGCGGCGGAATACCTGGGCGTTGCCATGTTCTTCATGATGGCCGTGGAAATGACGGTCATGGCGCTGTTCATGGTCATATTCATGATGAACCCGGCCGGCCTGAATCCCATGAACATGGTCCATCAGGAACGTATCGCCATCGGGGCCGGCGTCGCCGGTTTTCTGATACTGGGCGCTATGGCCCTGTTGGCGACCTTTCCCGACCAGCCGGTGCCGGCAGGCCTCGAGCCTGTCAGATCACTGGGCAACGAGATGCTCGGTGATTCGATGCTGATTTTCGAATCGGCGGGTCTCGTGCTGCTGACCACCATGATCGGCGTGGTGGTGCTGTCGAGCCATCGCGGACGCTATGGCGCAGCGGCGGAGGGCTCGATGCCGCCGGGGCTGGAACCGGACGGCGACCCGGCAGGCAAGCCCGAGGAGGACGAAGAGGGCGAGGGCGGGCATCACCATCATCACCATCACCACTGAGCGGGACAGACAGGCAGGGAGGCTTGCATGACACTCACCACACTTTTGCTATTGGCAGCGGCACTGATCGGTATCGGGATCTATGGTGCGCTTTCCCAGCAGTCGTTTGTGATGCTGATGATGGGACTGGAGCTGATCCTCAACGGGGTCATGCTGGCGGCGGTGGCGTTCTGGGCCTTCAGCGGGGCCGGGGCGCCGGAAGGGCAATTGCTGACGATTATCGTCATGGCCGTGATGGCCATCGAGATGGCGATGGGGTTCGCCCTGGTGGTCGCGGTCTTCCGCGGTAAACAGGCCGACATGACCGAATCGCTGACCGGGCTGAAGCACTGATGCTGTGGTCCGTTCCCCTCTTGCCGCTGCTGGCCGCCCTCGTTATCCATGGGTTCGGCAAGCGTTGGCCGAGCGACGACAGGGGCCGTGCCGCGCTGGCGGTGGCGGGGGTGGCGATCACGGTCGCTACCTTGCTGCTCGCGAGCGTCGCGGTCACGGTGGACTGGAGCGGCACCTATCGCTGGAGTTCCCGAGTCGTTCTGTCGCTCGGGATGACGCCCGCGAGCGCCGTGTTCGCCATCGTCGTGCCACTGATCGCCGCGCCGATCATCGCCTACAGTGCCTACCATGAAACATCGTCTGGTGACGGGGGAACAGCGCGCCCGCCCGTCGGACTGGTGGCGCTGCTGGCGGCGTTCGTCGGGGCGATGGAACTGCTCGTCCTGGCCGAGGATTTCGTCACTCTGCTGATCGCCTGGGAGCTGGTCGGGGCATGTTCATGGGCGCTGATCGCCCATGAATGGCAGAAGTCCGGCAACCTGCGGGATGCCGCCTGGGCGTTCCTGGTGACTCGCTTCGGGGATCTGGGGTTGTATATCGCCGCGGCGGCGGTGTTTGCCGGCACGGGGTCGTTTGCCTTTGACGCGCTGGCCCGGCTCGATGGATGGCTGCTGGACGTGTTCGTTGCCGGCGTCGTGCTGGCCGCCGCCGCGAAATCCGCCCAGGTGCCGTTCTCTCCCTGGCTGTTTGCCGCCATGTCCGGGCCGACACCGGTGTCGGCATTGCTCCATGCGGCGACCATGGTCGCGGCCGGGATCTACCTGGTGGTCCGGCTGCATGCGGAACTCTCCGCCGTCGCCTGGTTTGCGCCGGTCGCCATCACGCTGGGGCTGACCACTGCCCTGGCAGGGGGACTGGTGGCCTGTCTTCAGGGCCATGCCAAGAAGCTGCTGGCCGCCTCGACATCGGCCCAGTATGGCCTGATGTGGCTGGCGGCAGGGGTGGGCTTTCCCGGTGTCGCTCTGGTGCACTTCGTCACGCATGCGTTCACGAAAGCGGCCCTGTTTCTGGCCGCCGGTATCGCCGAACGCCATGTCGACAGCTATTCACTGACTGCGATGCGCCTGGGTCGCCTGCTTCCGGGCGTCGCGGCAGCCACCATGGTGGCCAGCCTGGCGCTGGCGGGCGTCGTTCCGCTGAGTGCGGCGTGGAGCAAGGAGAAGATCGTCACGGCCGCCGGCCATCAAGCGTCCTGGCTGGCCGTGATCGCCGCCGTGGCGGGAGGCCTCAGCGCGTTGTATGCCACACGCTTTCAACTGCTGGCGTTCGGGCGGGGGCGGCATGACCACACGAGCGCGGCGGCCTCCCGGTCCGGGCACTCCCGGGCGGAGGGCATCTCGCTCTACCTGCTGGCGGCAGGCACGCTGGCGCTGTCGCTCCTCTGGTGGCCCGGTGTTGGAAATGGCCTCGCTGATTTGCTGTCCGTGCACTTTCCCAAGACCAGGCTATGGGAACTCATCCTGTCGCTACTGCTGGTGGCGCTGGGCGTGGGCCTCGGCACCTGGGCGGTGCGTCGTGAGGTGTCGCGCCAGCAGAACGACAAGCGTGCCGCTATGGCGGACTGGCTGGGTCTGCCGACGTTGACGGCGCGTGGCGCGGATGCCGTGATGATGTTCAGCCATGGCCTGGCACGCTTCGACGATCGCGCCGTGGATGCCGGGATCCGGGGCAGTGCCCGCTTCGGTGCGTGGCTGGCCAGGCTGGGAGAGCGGCGTGGCGAAGGCGCGTTCGATGGCGCCACGAACCAGCTCGCGAAGGGTGTCGATTGGGCGGGGCAAGTGGCACGTCGGGTGCACACTGGGCAGATGCATCACTACTACACCGGTATCGTGGCAGGACTCGCCGCGATCCTGATCATCCTGAGCATAGGAGCGCTCCTTTGATTTTGACTGCAGCCTTGGGGCTTCCCATGCTGGGGGCTCTCGCACTCGCCGTTTCAAGCCGTTGGACCGAGGCCACGGCTCGCCGGTTTGCCATCGCGGTCTCGGTGTTGCCGGTGCTGTTGCTGGCCTGGGCGTGGCGACAGTTCGATCCGCAAGGTGCGCTATTCCAGTTCGTCGAGGAGGTGCCCTGGGTACCCAGTCTGGGCATGGGCTATAGGTTGGGCGTGGATGGCATTGCCCTGGCTGTCGCGACGATGAGTGCGCTGGTCTTCTCGGCGAGTATCGCCTACCCCGTGGACACGAAGCATCAGCCTCGCCAGTACTACGCCTGGATGCTCTTCCTGCAGTCCGTGTCACTGGGTGTCTTCCTGGCGCTGGACCTGCTGCTCTTCTATGTCTTTTTCGACCTGAGCCTGGTGGGGATGTTCTTCCTGATCGGCCGTTGGGGGCATGGCCAGGCGCAGTTCGCCGCGTTCAAGTTTTTTCTATACACCTTCTGCGGCTCGCTGTTGCTGCTGTTAGCGATCATCGGACTCTATCTGTCGGTCGAACCGCATACCTTCGACATGCGCGTGCTCATCGAGCAGCAACCGCTGGCGGGCGCGGGCATGACTGCGGGCCTGGTGTTCCTCGCCCTCATGCTCGGCTTCGCCATCAAGACACCGGTGGTGCCCGTTCATACCTGGCTGCCCCAGGCGCATGTCGATGCCCCGGGGCCGGTCTCGGCGATTCTCGCCGGGGTGCTGCTCAAGATGGGCACCTACGGGATCATCCGCATTCCGTTCGCCATGATGGCGGAGACGTTCTCTCGCTATGCCCTGGTCATTGCGCTGTTCGCGGTCGCATCGATTCTCTACGGGGCCTTCGTGGCGCTCGGCCAGCGCAACCTGAAGCGGCGCATTGCCTACACGTCGATCAATCACATGGGCTACACGGTGCTGGGGATCGCGGTGGCCGGCGCCCTGATCCAGGACGCCGAATATGCCCGCGAGCTGGCCCTGGTGGGGGCCACGGTGGAAATGGTGGCGCACGGCCTGATTACCGGGGCGCTGTTCCTCATCTGCGGCTCGTTCTGGCAGCGTACCGAGGA
>NZNW01000055.1 GCA_002695065.1 Salinicola sp.
GGGTCTGGGGGCCATCGGCATGTTCGTGACGTTCATGTTCCGTATCTTCAATAACGATACCGACTACCACGTCAGCGCTGCCGAGGTCGAAAAGACCGAACGTGAATACCACAAACGGTTGGAGATGCAGGCTTAATCATGGCAACCGACACAATCAAGCAACATGACGCTCATGCCCACGACGGGCATGAGCACCACGACGCAGGCGCAATGAAGATCTTCGGGTTCTGGATCTACCTGATGAGCGATCTGGTGATCTTCGGGACGCTGTTCGCCACTTTTGGGGTGCTGGCCAACGCCACTGCGGGTGGTCCGACCTCGCAGGAGATCTTCGAGCTACCTTTCGTGCTGGTCGAAACCTTTCTGCTGTTGATCAGTAGTTTCACCTTCGGTCTGGCGGTCTTGGCGCAGAATGCTGGCGACCGCGGCGCCGTCCTCAAGTGGTTGGCGGTAACGTTCCTGCTGGGCTTTGGCTTCGTCGCGATGGAGGTGTACGAATTCCATAACCTCATCGCCGAAGGCTACGGTCCGGACCGTAGCGCCTTCCTGTCAGCCTTCTTCACGCTGGTCGGTACCCATGGTCTGCACGTGACCTTTGGCCTGATCTGGATCGCGATCATGTTCTTCCAGATATCCAAACGCGGGCTGGACAGTGTGACCAAACCCCGAATGCTGTGCCTGAGCCTGTTCTGGCATTTCCTGGACATTGTCTGGATCTGCGTCTTCTCCTTCGTCTACCTGATAGGAGCGATGTGACATGAACGATAGTCACACTTCTCACGATGGCACCAGCCACGGTAGCCATAAATCTTATACTGTTGGATTGATTCTATCGATTGCGCTAACGCTGGCGGCTTTTGGCGTAGTCATGCTGGGGAAATTCAGTATCCTGGCAACTGCCATTACGGTGATTGTCACGGCGGTAGTTCAGGTCCTGGTGCAGTTAATTCTTTTCATGCATCTCGAATTTAGAACTCAGCAGGGTCGTGAATCTGGTGGATTTTTTGTATTTACGGCGGTGATCATAGGACTGATTGTCGGGGGATCACTATGGATCATGCACCACCTCCGTCTGAATTTGATGTGATAGCCAAGTGACATACAAGGCTTACAGTTCGTTGACCAAGCCCGGTATCATCTTCGGCAATCTCGTCACAGTCATCGGCGGCTATTTCCTGGCCGCCGGTGGCCGTTTCGAACCGTGGTTATTTCTGGCAGTGGTACTGGGCACCTCGTTGGTCGTCGCGTCCGGCTGTGTTTTCAATAACATTATCGATCGCGATATCGACGGCCATATGGCACGCACTCAGTCTCGAGCCATGGTGACCGGCGAGATTTCGATTCCGATCGCCCTGCTGTTCGGGTGCTTGCTGGGTATCGTCGGTTTTGGCCTGCTGGCGTGGATGACGACGCCGTTGGCTACCGGATTCGCGGCATTAGGCTTTGCCATCTATGTGGGTGCCTATAGCCTCTACCTCAAACGCCACTCGGTCTACAGCACGCTGATCGGAAGTTTATCCGGCGCATCGCCACCGGTGATCGGATACTGTGCGGTGACGGGCACGTTCGATCTGGGTGCCCTGCTATTGCTGATCATTTTCAGCATGTGGCAGATGCCGCACTCCTATGCGATTGCCATCTTTCGCTTCGACGACTACGCCTCGGCATCGATACCCGTTCTACCGGTGAAGCACGGCATCGCGGTGGCCAAGCGACATATCGTGATCTACACGGTGCTGTTCGTGATCGCCTCGGTCATGCTATCGGTTGCCGGCTATACCGGATGGGCCTACGCCATCGTTGCCGTTGCCGTGGGCGGTTACTGGCTCAGTATTACGCTCAGAGGCTTCCGAACCACCAATGATCAAGCCTGGGCTCGCAAGGTCTTCGGTATCTCGATCGTGGTGGTAACTGCATTGAGTGTCATGATGTCACTGGATAGCCGAATGCCGATAGCCGAATCGCTGCTGTCGCTTGCATCAGGATGATCGGATCGAGATTGACGGATTGACCTTCCCCCTGGTTTAAGTCCGCCCACAATGTGAGAAGCCGCCGCTCCAAGCGGGGCCAATTTGTCCATGGAGCGGTTATTTCGAAGCTACAAGAGCGAATGGATGTCCGCGACCGGTTACTTATCGGTGCGTTAGGCTTTACGGGATATCGGCTTCTACCTGATGCTGCGCTACAACCAGCAGCGCCCCTACATGCATGCATGACGTTCCTTGTGCCTCTTCGTTATTTCACGATGGCCATTTCGTGTGATGGCTATCGATCACAAAAGCGTGCCGATGAGTGCTGCAACAGATCGCCGCGATTCGCGGGGCGGTGAATGGGTTGATGGCCGCCGTCATGGAGGGGCACCTGACTGATCACGTCGTCAGGGAGCCCGAACTGGCGCAGCGGCAACAAGACTTGGACGCGGTACTACAGGTCATTAAGTCCTACCTCAAGTAAGGCAGATAAAAGCCTGGCACACGGAAGACTCAAAATGAATGAGAGTAAAAAAGCAAGACCACCACCACCCGCTCGAAGAAAAGGCTCAAAGGCACTGGCGCCGGTACGACGATCACCAGCGACTAGGATGACTTCTGCTACGGGACGACAGCCGTGGCGAGCCACGGCTTCCTTTGTGAATATATCCAATCGTAATGTGGCAGGTGCAAACTGCCTTTCATTAGCGCGGAAAAACATATCGACCCAATGGCCTGATAGAGAGTGAGAGCGGCTCGCGGGGAATCTCGATGGCCAATATACGAAGGAGGCATCAATGTCAGACCACAATCATAGCCATAGTGGCGGCAAGACCTTGTTGTTTGCACTGGTCTTCACTACAGGTTTTGCAGCTGTCGAAGTATTCGGCGGCCTGATAGCTGATTCGCTTGCCCTGTTATCGGACGCAGGCCACATGCTTACCGATTCATTGTCGTTAGGGATTGGTGCCTTCGCCGCTTGGCTGGCCAAGAAGCCGGCATCGCGTCAGCATTCCTTTGGACTCAAGCGCGCCGAAATTCTCGGAGCCCTGTTTAACGTGCTGTTTATGTTCGGAGTGATTGTATTTATCGCCTATGAAGCGATCCGCCGCATGGCAGACACCCCCGCTGTTGCCGGTGGCATGGTTTTGGCGATCGGCGGGCTCGGTTTGCTGGTGAATATCGCAGTGGCTTGGGCGCTGATGCGTGGAGAGCAGACTATAAACGTTCGCGGAGCGCTCCTGCACGTAATGGGAGACTTGCTGGGCTCGGTCGCTGCGCTGGTTGCCGGGGCGGTCATTTATCTGGGCGGGCCGCCCATTGCGGACCCGATCCTGTCTCTTTTCGTCAGCCTATTGATTCTGGTATCCGCCGTTCGACTACTGCGTGAGGTGACGCAAGTGTTGATGGAAGGCGTGCCAGAAGGAATCGATGCACATGAAGTCGGCTGCGCCCTTGTCCGGGTCGACGGCGTTTTTGCTATCCATGACATGCATATCTGGAGCCTATCATCAAACAGTCAAGCTCTAGCGGCGCATATTGATGTGGAAGCGATGGGACGATGGGAAGAGATACTGCCGCAGTTGCAAACGATATTGCGGGGGCGCTTCGGTATTGAGCACACCACCTTACAACCCGAGGATGCCGCTATCCGTCACGTTTGTGATGCCGATCCTGATTGCGGGGCTGGTGATGTGAATTAGGAGACCACAGGCAGCAGAGCCCCGTCTAGGCTGCATGTAACAGCGTCAATAAAGAATAGCAAGCCCCCTAGGGGGCTTGCCTGCTTCTGAACCGCTCCTGCCGTCGTGCGGACACCTTTCGGTTGACGAGACCAGCGGCATATCCACGCCAAGATCGGGGGTGTGGAGATGTCATGGGCTCTATGCCTGGCTGGAAGTGTTTATGAATCCATTCTCGCTACGATGACCATGTGACTCTCGGCGTTCTGCCAATAGGACAGCATGAACCGTGCTGCTTTCATTGAGGCGTTTCTCTTGCTGACCAAGTTGCGACAATGCGGACGCTTCCATACCCACGCCGTCGTCCTCAATGTCAATAATCCGTTATTTCTGTGTATGCGACATGCCACGCGTCCGCGAGACCTCCGCAACCAGCCCGCCACCGAAGTTTCCCAACGCGGGAAGCAATGCCAGGCCGAACACCATCCAAATGCTATCCATGATCACCTTCCCTGGTCGATGTCTAGCTCTAGCACTCGCCTTCAAGCACTCGCCGGCGAAGCGGCCTGGCCCGAGCTTTCCGGCGGCACATTGACGGAGGCTCCACCGCCGCGTGTCGGGCCCTGTCGATTCTCGAACCGTAACAGACGCAGCGCATTCAGCGTCACTAGTACGGTGGCGCCGGTATCAGCCATGATAGCCACCCACAACCCGGTCAGACCAAACATGGTCGTCAACAGGAATACCGCCTTCAGGCCCAGCGCGATGGTGATGTTCTGGCGAATATTGTTCATGGTGGCGCGAGCCAGACGAATCATAGTCGCTATGTCGGTCACGCGATTACGCAGCAAGGCGCCATCGGCCGTTTCCAGGGCGACATCGGTGCCCGAGCCCATGGCCACGCCGACGTCGGCGGTGGCGAGTGCAGGCGCGTCGTTGATCCCGTCGCCCACCATGATCACCCGGTCCTTGGCGACCATTCCCTTGATTGCCGTGACCTTGTCGTCAGGCAGCAAGCCTGCCTGGAACTCGATGCCCAGCGGATCGGCAATCGCTTTCGCGGTACGGGGGTTGTCACCGGTCAGCATCACCGAGCGGATGCCCAGTGCCTGGAGATCCTTGATGCCGTCGATGGCGTCCGTGCGCGGCTCGTCACGCATGGCAATCAGTCCGACGATCGCGCCGTCCCTAAACACCACGACGGCCGTCTTGCCCTGCTCCTCCAGCGCAGCGATCCGCGTCTTCAGAGCCTCTGTCAGTACGCCCTGGTCTTCAGCGTAGCGTGGCGAACCGACATAGCTACGATGACCGTCCACGCTTGCCTCGACACCATGGCCGGCGATGACGCGTGCGTCCGCCCCTTGAGAAAACGCGATATGACGCGATTCGGCATGACTTAACACCGCCTCGGCGAGCGGGTGGCTGGAGCCGGCCTCGACACTGGCGGCCAAGGCAACGACATCAGCCTCATCGTGGTCATCGGCAGCCGCTTGCACGTCGGTAACGACTGGTTTCCCGGCGGTCAGGGTGCCGGTCTTGTCGAAGGTCACGAGGCTAGCCTTGGCGGTGGACTCGATCACCGCGCCCCCCTTCAACAATAGCCCGCGGCGTGCCCCGGTAGACAGCGACGAGGCGATCGAAGCCGGTACCGAAATTACCAGCGCACACGGGCAGCCAATCAACAGCAGCGCCAGGGCTCGATAAGTCCATTCACCCCAAGCGCCGCCGAAAAGTAGCGGAGGAATGATCGCAACGAGTAGCGCGGTACCGACCACAGCGGGCATATAGACACGGCTGAAGCGATCAATGAAACGCTCGGTGGGCGCACGGGCTTCCTGTGCTTCTTCCACCAAGCGGATGATCCGCGCGATGGTATTGTCTTCGGGCGCCTTGGTGACGCGAATACGCAGCACGGCATCATTATTGATGGACCCGGCGAAGACCGACTCGTCGAGGGTCTTGCTCTTGGGCACCGATTCACCGGTCACCGGCGATTCATCGATAGAAGACGTTCCTTCAATGATCTGCCCATCGGCAGGAATCCGGTCGCCGGGTCGCGCGACGACGACCTGACCAATCTTCAGATTCGCGGCATTGACCTTGCGAGTCGCCCTCTGTGCGTCTTCGACCAGCGCGCTCTTGGGCACTAGATCACCCAGCGCGCGAATACTCGAGCGGGCACGATCCGCGGCCACCCCTTCAAGCACTTCGCCGACGGCGAACAGGAAGACCACCAGCGCCGCCTCCTCGGCGGCACCGATGATCAGCGCGCCACCGGCAGCGATGGTCATCAGCATTTCTATCGTGAATGGCATGCCCGCTCGTGCAGCGGAAAAAGCACGTTTCGCTACGGGAACCAGCCCGACCAGACACGCCAGGATGAAGCCCCAATAAGCCAGAGACTCCGAGGCCACCAGGCGCACCGCCACGGCGGCCAGCAGGACAGCCCCGGTCATGACCACCAGCCGGCCCTTGCCATGCAGAAACCAGCGTTTCGGTGAGGCCGACACTGCCTCGGCGACGCCTTCGTCAGCTGTGGAGCTGGCGCCATTGGAGCCATTACCGGTTATGGCGGTGCGCGGCGTTACACTGTAACCGAGCCGCTTGATCGATTTCTCGACGCTGTCCGGCGAGGTTTGCTGTTCGTCGAGCTTCAGCGTGAGCGTCTCGTTCATGACCGACACTTTGACGTCGGAGACTCCCGGCAGGTTCTCTACACCGCCACGAATTTTCGCCGCGCAACTGGCACAGTCCATGCCGCCGACCTTCCAACTGAGCGTGCCCTCGGTATCGGCCTCTTCGGCTGTCGCCATCGTCACGTCGCGGTCATGGTCATGGTCATGGTCATGGTCATAGTCATGTCCGTGACAGTGGTCGTGGTCGTGAGCCTGGCTACCGTCACAGCCGCCGTGTGAATGGCTCTCGTCCGGATCACTATCCTGTCCAGCGGCAGCGGGCTTGAACTGGACGCCATAGCCAAGCCGCTTGACGGTCTTCTCGACTTGCTCCATCGAGGTTTGTCGCGTGTCCAGCCCAAGCCTCAGCGTCTCCTTCATCACCGAAACCTGAACGTCGGAAACGCCTTTCAGGCGTTCCACCGCACCACGGATCTTGCCGGCGCAGCTTGGACAGTCCATGCCTTGAACGGTCCACTGGTATGGGTTATCGGATACTTCGGGATTTGTAGCTGGCATGAAAAGTTACCTCGTTCAATTTCTGTGTTTAAACTCTAAACCTTCTAGTGGCTATAGAGTCAAGCCGCATCGTCTTACTGGTAGTGAAGCATGCGAGGCGGGTAGAAAACGACTTGCGAACGACTGCGACGGCCAATAGAAGCATGACTTTTGAGAATGGCCATAATGTTTTTCCGAGGCGTTTTTGATAAAAGTGGCCCGTCACGTTAAGGAGCAACCCATGCGATTTTCCTGTCGCCCCTGGATGGGATGCGTGTTAGCGGTCTTCGCAGGGGCTCTAACGACGCTAACCTTCTCTCCCTTCGAGCTTTGGTGGCTGGGGCCGGTCGCCGTCGGCCTCATTTACTCAGGCCTGGATGACCTGACACCGGGTCAGGCAGCCCTGCGAGGCTGGTGTTATGGCATCGCGCTGTTCGCCACGGGAACCTCATGGGTCTACGTGTCGATCCATGAGTACGGTTACACGGGGGTGCCGCTATCGGTTTTCCTTACAGCCCTGTTTGCCGCCACCTTGGCGCTTTTCTATGCCATTCCCTTCTGGTTCTATCGGCGCTTTACTGGCTCGCGTCTAGCCTTTCTCTCCTTCGCCGGCGCGTGGGTGTTGATTGAAGTGCTACGGACATACCTTTTCACCGGTTTCCCTTGGCTATTGCTGGGGAGCGCGCACGTCGATTCTCCTTTAGCACCATTGGCCCCGGTTGGCGGGGTGCTGCTGTTGACATTGGTTACCGCCCTGACGGGCACGCTGGGGGTGGAGTTCCTGCGTCGACGCTGGTGGGCAGGGGGCACGATCGCCGCTCTATGGCTGTTCCCCTTGATGCTTCCTACTCAGTGGACCATACCCAGCAAGGAGCCCGTACAAGTGAGCCTGTTACAGGGCAATCTACCCCAGCTAAGCAAATGGACAAACGAGGGGCAGCGTAACGCAGTCAGCACCTATGCCCGATTGACCCGCAACATTGCTGAAGACATAGATCTGGTTATCTGGCCGGAAACGGCGATTCCTATGTATCAGCGTCAAGCCGAGCCGCTGTTGGAGCGGGTTAAGGCTACTTTGCCATCAGGAGCCGAACTACTCACCGGTATCGTGCAGCGCGACGACTCGGGCCGCTATTACAATGCCGTAGTCGGTGCCGGCGAGGTTACGGATGTGTACCGCAAGTCGCATCTGGTACCGTTCGGTGAATACATCCCGATGGAAAAACAGCTACGTGGCATTATCGCTTTCTTTGATCTGCCGATGTCAGACTTCACGGCAGGCAATTCCGAACAAGGCCCGATCCGAGCCGCTGGACTGCGCATCGGCACGGCGATCTGTTACGAAATTATTTTCCCGGACTTAGTGGCACAACGCGCCGATAACGCTGAGGTGTTGCTCACGGTGTCCAACGACACCTGGTTCGGTGACTCCATCGGGCCGCTTCAGCATCTGCAAATGGCCCGGCTACGCGCCCTTGAAAATGGTCGCTATGTTATGCGGGCAACGAACAATGGGGTGACGGCCATCATCGACCCGCAAGGTCGCATTATCGATCGCGCGACTCAATTCAGGATGACCACCCTCAACGGAGAAATCCGGGCCATGCGGGGAGAAACGCCATTCACACGCACCGGAAGCTGGCCAACCTGGCTATTGTCAGCAGCGCTGGTTATATCCGGGGTACGCAGGCGAAATAGCTAAAAGACACCGTTATCGACAGTTAGGCAAGCCACTACAAAATGTCATTATGCGCAGAGGCTTGCCCTGTAGGGTAGGCACATCGTGTTGTTTGGGGTAAAGTGCCGCCATTTCACTTCACTTGGTCTATCATAAGCTCTCATGCTAAGAATCCTTCGCTTCCTGCCTCGCAGCCGAAAATTACTGATTTTACCTATAGCTACGCTAGTCACGTTACTAGGAGCGCAGGAAATCTTCTCTGTGTTAAAAGCTTCTAATGGAGATGATGCGCCCCTTAACGAGGCTAGTTCGCCAAGCATTGAGTTATCTACTCGCTTCCAAGCTCAAGCTGACACCATGACAGCTGTTAAAGTCAGCACCAACTACAAATATACGGGCCCCGCTCAGGCTTCCACCGGACTTACCAAGCCCACGGCAGGCTCGCCGCAAAGCCTCCTATTGGTAACAGACGAAGTTGAAACTACTCGCGTTTCTGAAACAACTGTCCAAGACAGCGTTGTTCGTGCGGCTACACCATTAAACCCCAGCGTTCCTACAACCAAGCCGGAAAGTACTAAAGACGCTAGCGAACTGGATAGCCAGGCGCTGCACATGGCGATTCGACTTACCGACTCGTCAACAGAAGCCAACGATCGCAAAGTTGGCGGGACTTCCGATGTTGGTTTATCTGTCGACCTAATACATAACGATGAAAAAGTAGACATGGAAGAAGAACTGGTAGCCAACGAAAGATTCGTCCCATCTTGGGAAACTTATACCATTCAATCCGGCGATACTTTCGCGGACATGGCCGAACGCATTCTGGGACTAGGCTATGATGAAGTTATGCAGCTTCTCGAAGAAATCCCGGACGAAAGGACATTCACTCGCTGGCGTGTCGGTGATAACTTTGACTTTAAAATTAACGAATCTGGTGAATTATTGGCACTGCGAATCATGGAGGATGCACATTCCGGCCTCCTGATTGAACGCGACCACGACAGCAAGAGCTTTGAGGTTACTCGTCTTGAAAAAACGGCTCGGAAAACGGAGCGATTGTTTTCAGGAACCGTCAATGGCAGTTTTGCTCAGTCAGCCAGCGCCACTGGCTTATCTTACTCAGAAGTGTCTGATCTGAGCGATCTACTTTCGAAAAAGATAAATTTTCGCCGTGCTGCCCGGCGAGGAGATCAATTCCGAGTTTTGGTAGAAACCGATATGATTGAGGGTCAGGCTGCTGATTCGCGCATCCTTGCTGCTCACTACAAAGGCAATAAAAGAGACCTAGCTATCGTTAGGAATCCTGCTGATGACAATTTTTATACCTCTGAAGGCTACAGCCTCTCCCCGGCATTTAACCGGAAGCCGTTTAAAGGCGACTACAGGATAAGCTCGCCTTTTAACTTGCGGCGAAAGCACCCAATCACTGGCCGAGTTAGTCCGCATCGAGGCACTGACTTTGCAGTAACCATTGGCACTTCGATTCAATCTCCAGCAAATGGACGTGTTGTCAAATCGGCCTATCAAGCAAATGGCGCTGGAAACTACGTTGTGATCCGCCATGACAACGGCTACAAGACTCGCTATATGCACCTATCCAAACGCTTGGTATCTGAAGGCGAGCGCGTTTCCAGAGGCCAGAAGATTGCACTATCCGGCAATACGGGTCGTAGCACGGGGCCTCATCTTCATTACGAATTAATGGTTAACAATAATCAAGTCGACGCCATGCGCGTCAAATTGCCGGAAGGCAAGCAGCTATCTGGACAAGCATTAGCAGCCTTTCAAAAGGAGGCCAAGCAGTTCTTAGCTCAGATTGATCACGACACAACTTTATCTATGATTGCTAGCCAATCGAAATTACCTTAGAAAAACGCATTTCCAATGAGCCTGAGTATCCACTCAAAATACTTGGACCGGAGTCTGATAACCCAGACGCTGCGGGCAGGTTGTTGAGCCTCTCTACGACCTACCGCAGCTCAGCGTCGATGACTTCTCGAAAGGCCGTACCCTTCAAAATTACTGGCGAATTAGTCCGTTGGTATTCTGTTTTCACGGCACCAAGTCGAGGCTCCATCGCGAGATCTCGTGCTATCAGAATAAACGTAGCGGGAATTTCACATTGCCGGTGGATCCGGTTTCTGGGAGGAGGTCAGGATCAAAAAAAGACCGCATAAGCGGTCTTTTTTTGTGCCTGAATGAACGATGGCGCGTTGAGATTTACTCGGCCGGTGCGTAGGAGCCGTCTTCGCGGTGAATTTCACGGCCAGTTAGCGCAGGGCTGAAGACACAGGCAACGGTCATGCCCTTTTCCTTGCCACGCAGCCAATGCTCATCGTGCTGGTCGAGCAAATACATGTCGCCGGCCTTGATGGTATGGATCTTGCCATCGGCGATGGTTTCCACTTCACCCTCACCTTCGTAGCAGAACACTGCTTCGATGTGGTTCTTGTAATGAATATGGGTTTCCGTACCCGGATGAATACGCGTGATGTTGAATGAAAACCCACAACCGTCTTCGGCCAGCATCAGCCGAGTGCTGTCCCAGTTGCCGTTCTCGGCTTCGACGAAGCGGTCGGTTTTCATGCATTCCTGAAGATTACGTACGATCATCGATACAACTCCTGGTGGGTGACTCGTCAAAAGATGACATGAGAGACGGCCCCATGCTCGTTGAAGGAGGGCCGCCCTATTGTGCGTCGTGTCAGTTTCCGCCTCAGGCGAAGGCTTCCTTGGCACTGCGCTCCAGAATATCCAGACCTTCGAGGAGGTCTTCATCGCTGATCACCAGCGGGCACAGGCACTTCACGACTTGACCATCCTGCCCCGCGGTTTCGATGATGAGCCCGTTCTCGAAGGCTTTCGCCGTGATCTTGTCCGCCACGTCGCCGTCGCGCACATCGATACCGCGCATCAGACCGCGGCCACGCTCGCTCGCGGGATAACCCATTTCGGTCAGCATCGCGGCAATCCTGGCGAAGCGCTCTTCGACGATACGCCCTTTACGCTGGACGTCGCGCTCGAAGGTGTCGTCGCTCCAGAAATGCCTGAGCGCGGCCGCCGCTGTCACGAAAGCCATGTTGAAACCACGGAATGTGCCGTTGTACTGGCCAGGCTTCCACTTATCCAATTCGGGGCGCATCAGCACGTGGGCGAACGGCAGGCCATAAGCGGACAGCGATTTCGAATTGGTGACGATATCAGGCACGATGCCGGCATGCTCGAAGCTGAAGAACTTGCCGGTACGGCCACAACCTGCCTGGATGTCGTCGACGATCAGCAGGATGTCATGCGCGCGGCAGATGCCTTCCAGACGCTTCAGCCAGTCCAGGCCTGCCGGGTTGATACCGCCCTCGCCCTGCACCGTCTCGACGATCACGCCGGCCGGCACGTCGAGCCCGCCAGACTTGTCACTCAGCAGCTTCTCGAAATAGTCGAGTGTGTCGGTGCCTTCCCCGAGATAACCATCGAACGGCAGGAAGCTGGCACCCTGGGTCGGGATGCCACCGGTCGCTTCGCGGAACTTGCGGTTGCCGGTCGTTGCCAGTGCGCCCATGGTGACGCCATGGAAGCCATTGGTGAAGGTGACGATGTTATGACGACCCTTCGCCACTCGAGCCAGGCGAATCGCGGCTTCGGTAGCGTTGGTACCCGTCGGGCCCGGCAAATGAACCTTGTAGTCCAGCCCACGCGGTTTGAAGATCACTTCTTCCAGCGTCTCGAGGTAGTCGCGCTTGGCGGCGGTCCACATGTCCAGACCATGGACGATACCGTTGGAAGTGATGTATTCGACCAGCGCTTCCTGAAGCTTCGGATGGTTATGACCGTAATTGAGCGTGCCGGCGCCAGCGAGAAAATCGATGTACTCGCGGCCATCCTCGGCAATCAGGCGCGCGCCCTGGGCCTTGGTGAAAACAATTGGAAAAGAGCGAGAATAAGTCCGGACTTCGGATTCCATGCGTTCGAGAATCTGAGTCTGCATACAACCTCCGTAATGGGAGTGTGGATGTCGTGGGGAGCGTGGATAAGGCGTGCTGGCATAAGACATGCGTGACAACGCAGACCTTATCCGCCCTGAATGCGTTGGGGATCGAACGGGCCGATTCGGACGAGATTTTCCGGGTCGTGCTCTCCGCCCAATTGATCGGTCGAAAAGTATTCGCGACTGATGAGGGGCGCCTGCCAGCGATCCGCCAGACGCTTGAACAAGCCCCATGAGGCCTGATTGTCCGGCGTGATCGTGGTTTCGAGATGATTCAGCCCTGCCAATTCCGGCCGAGTCAGCACGGCTTCGACCAGGCGTCTAGCCAGGCCGGTGCCCCGTGCCTTTTCCCCGACCGCGACTTGCCACAGGAAATAGATATCGGGAGCGGCAGCTTTGACGTAGCCGGACACGAATCCGACGATTTCACCATCTTCCGTCGTCGCGACGGCACAGCTGTCGCGGAACTGCGTTGCCAGCAACAGATAGGCATAACCGGAATTGACATCGAGCGGCGGGCAGGCCTTGACCAGTTCATAGATCCCCCACCCATCTTCCGTGGTGGGCTTGCGAATGAACAGTGGCATATCGGGCTTGCCAACGACGGCATCGGCCACGGTAGGCCTTGCCAAGTCTGCCGACGGCGTAAATGCCGGATTGGGGTTGGTCATCGTCATCGTCGCTATGGCGAATTTGAATTCAAGGATAACAGCGAGTGAAGCAAGCTTCAAACCGTAGGTTATTTTACTCAACCAGTTCAATAATGAATATTTATATGCTGGATGAGCATCCGGAAATTCCGACAATTCCAGTCTAGACGAAGGCTGGCGATGTATTGGAGGAAGATGTATTGGAGGAAATAGGCGAAGTCTTTGAGGCCCGATGCTCGCATCGTTCTGAAGAACTTTCTCTCATGGCGAATTCGGGGCGCGCCGATGAGAGTCACGAAGGCCGGACATCGGGCATAACGACAATGGCCGCCTCGAGGGCGGCCATTGAACGTAGCAGCGGAGCCGTGATCAGCGGCGAGTGAGGCTGCGCATGGTAACGAACTCTTCCGCTGCCGTCGGGTGGATACCCACCGTGGCGTCGAAATCCGTCTTGGTCAGTTGGGCGCGCACGGCGATCGCGATGCCTTGAATGGTTTCCCCCGCTTCGTCACCAACCATATGGGCGCCGACGACGCGGTCGCTGGCATCATCGACCACCAGCTTCATCAGGCAGCGCTCGTCACTGCCGGACAGCGTGTGCTTCATCGGACGGAAATCCGCGCTGTAGATGCGCACTGCGCCGAAGCGCTCGCGCGCTTCTTCTTCGGAAAGACCCACGGTGCCGATATTGGGATGGCAGAACACGGCCGTCGCGATGTTCTGGTAGTCGAGCGGTCCCGGTGTCTTGTCGCCGTAATGATGCTGAACCAGGTGCATGGCTTCTGCCAGCGCGACCGGCGTCAGCTCGGGGCCGCCGGTTACGTCGCCCAACGCAAGGATCGACGGCACGGAGGATTCGTAGCGCTCGTTGACCTTGAGCGTGCCGTCGGTGTTGAGCTCCACGCCCAGCGAATCCAGGCCCAGCCCTTCCAGGTGCGGACGACGCCCTGTGGCGGCAAGCACGGCATCCACCTCGAGCTGTTCACCGTTGGTCAATGTCACTTCGAGCCCGCCATCCACCTTGCGGATACGCTCGATATTGGCCTCGAAATGCAGGTTGACGCCCTTCTTGGCCATTTCGTCCCGCGTGAACTCGCGAACTTCGTGGTCGAATCCGCGCAGAAATAGCGCGCCACGATAGACCAGGTGCGTATCGGCGCCCAGGCCATTGAATATGCTGGCGAACTCGACGGCGATATAGCCGCCGCCCAGGACCAGAAAGCGCTTGGGGAAGTCGTCGAGGTCGAATACCTGGTTGGAGTTGACGGTATATTCGCTGCCCTCGAACTGCGGCGTCCACGGCCAGCCGCCGACCGCGACCAGAATCTTCTCCGCGGTGATGCGCTCGCCATTGACCTCGACCGCGTGGGCATCGACGACTTTGGCCCGGCCATTGATCAGCGTGACGCCGGCCCCTTCCAGCAGGCGGTTGTAGATGCCGTTGAGACGCTTGATCTCTTCGACCTTGTTGTCACGAAGCGTGGCCCAATCGAATTTCGGCGCCTGCGGTATCGTCCAGCCGAAACCGCTGCTGTCTTCGAAGGCGTCATGAAAATGTGCCGCGTAGGAGTACAGCTTCTTCGGCACGCAGCCGACGTTGACACAGGTACCGCCCAGATAGCGATCTTCGGCAACGGCCACTTTGACGCCCGTTGCTGCAGCCGTCCGTGCGGCACGTACACCACCGGAACCGGCTCCTATCACGAAAAGATCGTAATCGTAATTCGCCACAGTGAAACTCCTTGAGACATGATGCGGCGATGATACCAGCCTCGATCCGGTGTCGGAAAAGTCCGTGACTATCGAGGCGATATAAAAAAAGCTTTGCAAGGCGTGATGCTCGCGTTCGGCGCGTCAGATGGTGTGACTTCGAAAATATCGCCGGATAGCCTAGAATCGTTGTCTTGACGGCGACACAAGACGTTCGCCAAGCCACGTACTCAGGTTACTGTCATGAGCGATATCCAGACTCTTCTCGAACAGAATCGGCGCTGGGCCGACGGTGTGCAGCAGCGTGCTCCGAACTTCTTTGCGGAGCTTTCCCAGCAGCAGAATCCCGACTATCTCTGGATCGGATGCTCGGATAGTCGCGTACCTGCCAACCAGATCGTCGACCTGCCACCAGGTGAAGTTTTCGTTCACCGTAACGTTGCCAATCTGATCTACCACAACGACATGAATGCATTGTCGGTCGTTCAGTTCGCCGTCGACGTGCTCAAGGTCAAGCACATCATGGTGGTCGGGCACTACGGCTGTGGTGGGGTCAGGGCCGCAATCACTGGCGGGGAGCACGGTATCGTCGACTACTGGCTCAATAGCATCAGCGAGCTCTATCAGCAGCATCGGCCGACACTCGAGTCACTCCCCCTGGATGAGCAGGTCGACCGCATGTGCGAACACAATGTTCGCCTCCAGGTTGCCAACCTGTGCCGTACCAAGATCATTCAGCGTGCCTGGGAGCGGGAGCAGCCGCTGTCCGTGCATGGCTGGGTCTATGGCCTCACGGATGGTCGCGTCAATGATCTGGGCTGCACCGTGTCACGCGCCGATCAGATGGGAAGTATCCGTATTCAGCCGACCTTCTCCGCTCAGGAGTGAACGCCAGGCAGCAGACCTGCATCATCAGAGCCGAACATCTCATGAGCCGAGTCGAGCTATTCGCTGATTGAATGGCATGGTTCGAGATTTCGATTGGGTCCATCGGTCGTCCATGAGTAAGGTGGATGACACGATGGATCTGCCAGACATTACCGATCGAGCCAATGACCAATGGCAGCATGCATTGGCAACGTTCCCCACGTCATCTCAAGGCGTGATTTCATAACAATATCGGACCCGCAATGCGTCTCACGACGATTCTGCTTGGCTTGCTGATGGGAAGCCTGTCTCTGTTGCCATTGACTTGCGCAGCCATGGCGGACGATAAGAGCACCCTGCTCAGAGTGGCCTATGACACCGACCCGGTGTCGCTGGATATTCACGAACAGCTTGCCATCGGCATGCTCCAGCTCTCCCATCTGGCCTTCGACCCGCTGGTTCGCTGGAACCGGGATCTTCAGCTCGAACCCCGGCTGGCCACCGATTGGGAACGACTCGACGATACGACCATGCGGCTACACCTGCGGCACGGCGTCACCTTTCATAGCGGTAACGCTTTCACGGCCAAGGATGTCGTATGGACGGTGCAGCGTCTCAAGCGGAGCCCGGATTTCCGCGCCATTTTCGCTCCCGTCGAACGCGTCGAAGCGGTCGACGACTTCACCGTCGACCTGCGGACGCGTCAGCCCTATCCGCTACTGCTCAACCTCGCGACCTATATCTTTCCGATGGACAGCCAGTTCTATACCGGCACTTCGGCCAAGGGGCAGGACAAGAGCGAGATCGTCAAGAATGGCAACTCCTTTGCCTCGAATCACCTGTCTGGCACCGGCCCTTTCGAGATCGTGTCGCGTCAGCCGGGCACCCGGATCGAGTTCAAGCGTTTCCCCAAATACTGGGACGACGATTCACCCGGCAACGTCGATCGTCTGGTCATGACGCCGATCGCCGAGAGTGCGACTCGTGTCGCCGCCCTGCTCGCCGGTGACGTCGATTTCATCTCGCCGGTGCCCTTCAGTGCCGTGCAGCGATTACGTCACGCGGATGGCGTCAAGCTGGTCACCATGCCCGGCACTCGTATTACCATGCTGCAGCTCAACGAGCAGCGGGTACCGGCATTTCGCGATGCGCGCGTGCGACGCGCCTTTGCCTACGCGGTCAATCAGACGGCCATTGCCGAGCGTCTGCTGAAAGGCTTTGCGACACCCGCGGCGCAGATGTCGCCCAAGGGTTATGCTGGGCACGTATCGACGCTGACGCCACGCTATGATCTCGCCAGGGCCCGAGAGCTGATGCGTGACGCCGGCTACGGCGACGGGTTCTCGGTCACCCTGATGGCGCCCAACAACCGCTACGTGAACGATGCCCAGACCGCACAGGTGGCACTGGCGATTGCCGCCATGCTGGCCAAGATCAACGTCACTGTCGAATTCGAGACGCTACCCAAGAATCAGTATTGGGCCAAATACGATAACCGTGCCGCCGACATGATGATGATGGGCTGGTACTCCGATACCGGCGATTCCGCCAATTTTTTCGAGTATCTGACCTTCTGTCCCGATCCCGACACGGGCGCCGGGCGTTACAACGCCAGCGAGTACTGCAATCCGCAGATCGACGCGCTGGTCGACCGGGCGAACCTCACCACCCGGCCGGACGCTCGCGCCCAGTTGCTGAGGCAGGCCGAGCAGGCGATCCATGACGACGCTCCGTTCATCCCGCTGTACTGGCAGAATCTCGCCTGGGCGGCGGCCGAGCGGGTCGATATCGCGCCCGTGCTGAATGTCATGAACATGCCCTATCTGGGCGACGTGGTCGTGCGGTCTCGATGATCCCGTTTCTGATTCGGCGGCTGTGCCAGGCGGTCCTGGTGATGTTCATCATCAGCATGATCGGCTTCGCGATCCAAGGTGGACTGGGAGATCCCGTCCAGCAGATGCTCGGGCCAGCGGCTACCGAGGCAGAAGCCACGGCACTGCGTCACTCGCTCGGTCTGGATGCCCCGCTGTGGGCGCAATATCTGGATTTCGCGAACGACGCCTTGCACCTGGATTTCGGCCGCTCCTACTTCTTTCACGAGCCTGCGCTCAGCGTGATTGCCCGCTATCTGCCGGCGACCCTCGAGCTGGTGGCGGCCAGTGCCGTACTGACACTTCTGCTATCGGTGCCGATGGGCGTTTTCTGCGCGATTCGGCCACGCAGCTGGTTGTCGCAAACCCTGATGGGGTTATCGGTGATCGGTATCTCCGTGCCGGTCTTTCTGACCGCCATGGTGCTGATCCAGGTCTTCTCGATCGGCATCCAGGTAACGCTGTTTCCCGCGGATACCGGCTGGGGCCACTGGCTCAACCAGCTTTTCTCCATCGAAGGCGGCATGCCTGCCTATGGGCGTGGCAATCCCGTCCATGTCCTGGGCGTCTGGTACACCAATTTCGCCACGCTGCAGGGCATTCTCTATCTGTTACTCCCGGCCTTCTCGCTGGCGCTGGTCATGCTGCCATTGTTTGTCCGCCTGATTCATGCCGAAATGCTAGAGGTACTGGAGTCGGACTACGTGAAATACGCCAGAGCCCGAGGGCTGCGGCCATCGCGCATCTATTTTCTGCACGCGCTGAAGAACACGCTGCTGCCGGTAGTGACGCTGGGCGGGGTACAGATCGGTACGCTGGTGGCCTATACCCTGCTGACGGAGACCGTCTTCCAGTGGCCAGGAGCAGGCCTGATGTTTCTCGATGCCATCGAGCGTGCAGACATGCCGCTGATCGTGGCCTACCTGATGGTGGTCGGACTGCTTTTCGTGGTGATCAATACCCTCGTCGATCTGTTGTATCGGCTGCTGAACCCGCGGATCACGTTGAGCGGGAGGGCTGCATGAGTCCCGAAACTCGTTCCCCGGCAACCGTCTGGCGTCGCTTCCGCGGCTCCTATTTTCTATACCGGTTGCAACGCAACCGCCGCGCCCAGGTCTGTTTGACACTCTTCGTGCTGATCATGGCAAGCGTTCTTCTCGCACCCTGGATCGCGCCCAGCAATCCCTATGATCTCGCGCAGATCAACCTGCTGGATTCCGAACTGCCACCCTTCTGGATCGCAGGCAGTGAACCTGCCCATCTACTGGGCACCGACGTGCAGGGCCGGGATCTGCTCTCGAGTATGCTTTACGGCGCGCGCGTGTCGATTGCGATCGGCTTCGGCGCGGTGCTGCTGCAATCCGTGCTGGGTACGGCGCTGGGGCTGCTCGCAGGTTACCGGGGAGGCTTCGTCGATGCGTTACTGATGCGGCTGGCCGATATCCAGCTGTCGTTCTCGACCTTGATGATGGCGATCATCATCGGTGCCGTGGTCAAGGCAGCATTCGGCGGCGCGTTCTATGGCGATTATGGCGTCGTGATCCTGATACTGATCATCGGCCTGAGCGAATGGCCCCAGTATGCCCGCACCGTCAGGGCAAGCGTCCTGGCGGAAAAACAGAAAGACTATGTCGACGCCGCTCGCGTGCTGGGCTTCTCGAGTTATCGCATCATGTTGCGACACCTACTTCCCAACACGCTGACGCCGATTTTCGTGCTCTCCACCATTCAGGTCGCCAACGCCATCATGGCCGAAGCGGCGCTGTCGTTTTTGGGTTTGGGGATGCCGGAGACCGAACCGTCATTGGGCTCGCTGATCAAGTCGGGATTCGACTACCTGCAGTCCGATTCCTGGTGGATCACGCTGTTGCCGGGGCTGTTTCTGGTGACGCTGGTCCTGGTCATCAACCTGCTGGGGGATTGGTTGCGCGATACGATGAATCCTCGTCTTCACAAGGGATAACGCCATGGCGCTGCTGGAGGTCGATCACCTCGATATCCGTTTCCCGCTGCGGCACGACGAGATCCGCGCGGTGCGTGACGTGAGTTTCGCACTCGAACGTGGCGAGCGGCTGGGTATCGTTGGCGAGTCCGGCGCCGGCAAGTCGGTGCTCGCCTTCAGCCTGCTGAAACTGCTTTCCCGGCCGGGATACATCGCCGGCGGTCGCGTTCGGTTCGAAGGACGCGAACTGACGACACTTTCGGATCGCCAACTGCGCAGGATTCGGGGCAACCGCGTGGCGATGATATTCCAGGATCCGCTGACGACGCTCAATCCGACCCTGACCATCGGCCGGCAGATGATCGAGAGTCTCAAGGCCCACCGCCGGATCTCCGAGCGCCGCGCACGGGCCATCGCGCTGCACAAGCTGCGCCAGGTGCAGGTGTCCTCCCCCGAGCAGCGTTTCGAGCAGTATCCGCACCAGCTCTCCGGTGGGCTCTGCCAGCGCGTGGTCATCGCCATCGCGCTGTTGCTGGATCCCGACATCATCATTGCCGACGAGCCCACCACCGCTCTCGATGTCACCATCCAGGCCGAGATCATCGCTCTGCTCACGCAACTATGCGGCAAGCACAACGTCGGCCTGATCGTGATCTCCCATGATCTCTGCGTCATCGGCCAACTGACACAGCGCCTGCTGGTGATGTATGCCGGCCGTATCGTCGAGCAGGGGCCGACCCGGGAGATCATCAATGATGCCCAGCATCCCTATACGCAGGGATTGATCAATGCCCTGCCCCAGATGACGCTGCCCAGGCAGCGCCTGGCGCAGATCCCCGGCAACATGCCGAGCCTTGCCCGGGTGCCGGACGGCTGCGCCTTCCATCCCCGATGTCGTTACCGCTTCACGCCACAAGGGCGACTGCGGCAGGCGTGCGTGGAACGGGTGCCCGAGGCCGTCTCTTCCGGCGGAAGCCGGGTTGCCTGCCACTGGGTCCGTGAACTGATAACGACCGTGCCGATCGAGGAAGAGGCAATATGAACCCCACCGATTCGCTGCAGACGCTGGGACGCGCGGCCGATGTGCCCGCTCCGCTGGTCCGGGTTCGTGGCTTGCACAAACGTTTTGCGCTGCATCCGGAACGCCTGCTGCCGTGGCGGTTCGACAAGCGTCGGCGCGCCTGGCGCCGTCAGAGGATTCATGCGGTCAATGGCGTCGACCTGGATATCCAGCGCGGCGATGCACTCTGCGTGGTGGGCGAATCGGGATGTGGCAAATCGACCCTGGCACGCTTGATCATGGGCCTGCTGACGGCCAGCGACGGGGAAGTAAGTTACGACGGCCAGCGAGTCGACCGTCTCGACGCGAAGCAGTGGCGCCCTTTTCGTCGGCGCATGCAGATGATCTTCCAGAACCCTCATTCGTCGCTGAATCCGCGCCTGACAATGCGCCAGACCCTCGAGGAGCCCATTCGTTTCCATCATCCCGACTGGCCGCGTTCGAAGATTCGCCATCGGGCCGATGCGCTGATGGCAGACGTGGGTGTCGATATCGGCTGGGGCGAGCGCTTCGCCCACGAGCTCTCCGGCGGGCAACGGCAACGTATCGCCATCGCCAGGGCGCTCAGCGTGGAACCCGAGTTCATCGTGGCCGACGAGCCCGTCTCCGCCCTGGACGTCTCGGTTCAGGCCCAGATCATGAATCTGTTGATGGACGCTCAGGCGGAACGTCGTCTGACCTACCTGTTCATCACCCACGACCTGGCGGTCGTCGAGCACTTCGCCACGCAAGTCGCGGTCATGTATCGAGGGACGATCTGCGAACTGGCGGATGCCGACACGCTCTTCGCGCAACCCCGGCACCCGTATACCCGGGCGCTATTGGCCGCGAGTCCTCGGCTGGAAGATAGCGATACCGAGCCACTGCGTCTGAGCGACGAAGACCCGCCCCCGATCGAGACGTCGAGCGGGTGCGTGTTCCGGGAGCGCTGCCCTCACGTCAACGCTCGCTGCCAGCGGGAGATGCCGGCAGCGCTCGTTACCCGGGACGGTCATCGGGTCGCGTGCCACGCCGTCGAGGAAGGACGCGTTCCATGATCGCCTTCAATAGTCGCTCAACGGCGTATCGGGTAGGCTGGTTCGAGTCGGTGCTTTCGAGTCGGTTCTATGATCTCGATGAGGCGATTTGCCAACCCATCGTCCGGCGCATCGCAACCGCGTGATTTACGATAGAGAACACCATGGAACTACGTTGGCTGGAGGACTTCATCGTCCTGGCCGAAACGCGTCATTTTTCTCGTGCCGCCGATCAACAGAACGTCACCCAACCGACCTTTTCGCGGCGCATCAAACTGCTCGAGGAGTCGATGGGCGCCACGCTGATCAACCGTCAGACACTGCCGCTCAGTCTGACCCCGGCCGGCGAGGAGTTCCTCATTCTGTGCAAGCAGATTACCGAGCGGGTGCGGGTCACGCGGGAACGATTGCAGAACCTCGCCCGGGAGGACTCGCGTCGCGTCAAGCTGGCGGCGCCCCAGAGCCTGGTGACCCACTTCGTCCCTTCATGGCTGGAAACGAATGCCATCCAGTCGCAGGTCGAACCCTATCTGCGTGCCACGAGCTGGCTGGTCGGAGAGTATTTTCAGGCGCTGGAGCGTGGCGAAGTGGATCTGGCGCTGTGTTACTGGCCGGAAGGTCGCACGGCACTCGATATCGATCTCAGTGGCGTGCGCTACCTCGAGATCGGCGAGGAGCGTCTGATCCCCGTCTGCCTGGCCGATGCCGATGGTCAACCACGTTTTGCCCTGCCCGGCCACAAGCGGGAGCCGGTACCGCATATCGCCTATCATCCCAGCGGATTGATCGCCGCAGCGCTGCAGGCCCACTGGGGGCGCTCACGCCAGGAAGTGCATCTGTCCACGCTCAACGAGAACGTCCAGACATCCAACATTCGTGAACTGGTGCAGCAGGGTTACGGGCTTGGCTGGCTACCCTGGCGCACGGTTCGTCATCTTCTCGAAACTGGCGAGCTGACGCGTGCCGGCGATCAACGCTGGGACGTGCCGCTATCGTTACGCCTCTATTTTCGGCAGGACAGCCGGCATCCCACGCTACCGGGCCTGCTGACACGACTCGCTGCCGCCCGGTGATAAATCCAACGACAGGAAAAGCCCATGATTTCTAGCAACGATACCGTCGCAACGCTTCAACGCGCCCACCTGGAACGCCTCCAGTCGGCTTACGCCGATATTCTCGCTGCCCAACGGTTCGATGCCGTTCTGATCTACAGCGGCCATGCCGGCGTCCACTTTGCCGATGATCAGGAAGCCTCCTTCAAGAGCTACGGTCATTTCGTCCACTGGACCGGGGCCAGCCATCATCAGCACGACTGGCTGCTGATTCAGCCGGGTAGTTCGCCCCGCTGGTACTACTACGCGCCGGCCGATTTCTGGCACCTGGCCACGCCAGCGCCGACGGGCGTATTGGCGGAAGTCATGACGCTACAGCCACTGCGCGATACCGGCTGGCCGCCGGAAAGCGATATGGCTGCCCGCCGCCTGGCCGTGATCGGTAATCTGGAAGCATCGTCGCTGCCGGCCGGGGCCGAGCTCAATCCGCCGGCGCTGTTGGCGGCGCTGGACGAATTGCGCATGTACAAGGATGACTACGAGCGCCATTGCCTGTTCGTTGCCAACCAGTGGGCCCTGAAGGGCCACGATGCGGCCCGCAATGCCTTTGCCGCGGGCGCCAGCGAACTGGATATCCAGCTCGCCTATCTCGCGGCGACGCGCCAGCGGGAATCCCAGGTTCCCTACCAGAATATCATCGGCATCGATCACCACGCGGGCACCCTGCACTATCAACACTATGACGTGGAGGCACCCGGCACGCCGAAGTCGCTGCTGGTCGACGCCGGCCACTCCCACGCAGGCTACGCGGCGGATATCACGCGCACCTGGGCTTCCGTTCACGCCGACCCGCTGTTCGAGCGACTCATCCAGGGCGTCACCGACTATCAGCAGCGTCTCATTTCGCGGCTGGCTCCGGGACTGGATTTCGTCGAACTGCA
>NZNW01000056.1 GCA_002695065.1 Salinicola sp.
CAGATGCCCCCTTATGAACCATCTGGATTCCCTCATGGACGTCGCCATACGACGACCAGCATGGAGAAAGAATCACAAGAAATTGATTTCATTAAAAAAAACAAGGAGTGGCACGACACGTGCTGTAACTAAAACAAGAAAAATAACAGCGGGTACCCGATCAAACCCAATAACAACAGACGGATCGGAATGACTCCCAATGCCGACAACAACAACAAGGCGGCACTCAACCTAGGAAGGCAAATCGCCATCGGCCCCCAACAACAACACTGGCCAAGGGCGAACGAGGACACGAACAACAACAATCGTTCTCGAGCCGACGCAAAATCAGGACGCGACGCTCTTCACCAACGAGGCAACAACAACAAGCCTCCTCGTGATCTGGAGACTTCCCGGAACAACGACAACAACCGGGAAAGGGCATTGCCTGTCGTGGTTGGATTATTGTTTTGAATACGAGGTGGTCGCTACACACAGCATGGCTGATAACGACAAGCCAGTGACTGCACGCTCGTTCAGCGACTGTGGTGCGTATTCAAGGCGATGCGCCATCACGAACAAGAAGAAGCGGCATGGACGTTGCGAAGCATCCTTGCAGGGGGAGGCCCATCGGGTCTCCCCTTTTACTGTGCCCGTCGACCCTGCTCGTCCCCTCGTGGAATGAGGTCACGGCAGATGTCGGCACGACCCACCCCGGCATGATCCCCCATGGCGAAGCCTGTACCGAGCCTTTGGATCGCCCCCTCGTCTCCCCATTGCCTTTGCAAGCCTTCTGGCCTCCGCTACACTGGGGTTTTGCTACCTCGCGAGTCGATTTCGCCGCATGTTCAAAGGATTTTCCCGTTTTCTCCAGCGTCCCGGTGAACGTTTAAAGACTTTCTTCGGCCCGGAATCCGCTCAGGCGGCCGAAGAGACCACGACCACCCGACAAGTCCTTCCTCGCGACGAACACAACGTCTCGCGTCAGAATCTCAGCGAAAGCGCTCTCAAGGTACTGTATCGACTCAATGGCGCCGGCTACGACGCCTACCTGGTCGGTGGTTGCATTCGGGACTCCCTGCTCGGCAACCGGCCCAAGGATTTCGACGTCGCCACCAACGCGACACCGGACGAGGTGCGTCAGCTATTTCGCAACTCCCGTATCATCGGCCGGCGCTTCCGTATCGTTCACGTCCGCTTCGGGCGCGAGGTGATCGAGGTCACGACCTTTCGCGGACGGCATGGCGAGGAGCACGCGGGCAATCACAGCCAGCAGTCGGACGAAGGCCTGCTGCTGCGCGACAACGTCTGGGGTAGCGTCGAGGAGGATGCGATTCGTCGCGACTTCACCGTCAACGCGCTCTACTACAGCGTGACCGACTTCGCCATCCATGACTGGACCGGCGGTCTACAGGACCTGGACGATCGCGTGCTCCGTCTGATCGGCGATCCGGAAACCCGTTATCGCGAGGATCCGGTGCGTATGCTGCGCGCCGCGCGTTTCGCCGCCAAGCTCGACTTCCGGATTGAAGAAGGTACCGAGGCACCGATTCGCGAGTTGGCCCCGCTGCTGCTGCAGATCCCGCCGGCGAGGCTGTTCGAGGAAGTGCTCAAGCTGTTCCTCTCCGGGCACGCGCTGCAGAGCTTCCGGGTGCTGCGTGATCATGGCCTGTTCGCGATGCTGTTCCCCGAGAGCGACGAAGTCCTCGACGAGCACCCCTGGGCGGTCAAGCTGGTCGAGCAGGCGCTGACCAACACCGATGCGCGGATCGCCCAAGATCGACCGGTCACGCCTGCCTTCCTGTTTGGCGCCCTGCTGTGGCCCTGCGTCCAGCAGCGCACTCCGCGCATCGCCCACGAGCAGGACCTGCCGGACGTCCCGGCTCAGCAGGCCGCCGCGCAGCAGGTCATCAGTCGTCAGTTGCAACATACCTCGATCCCCAAGCGCTTCAGCATCCCGATGCGCGAGATCTGGGATCTTCAGCAGCAACTCCCGCGCCGACGCGGCCGTCGGGTGTTCCAGACACTGGAACATCCGCGTTTCCGCGCCGCCTACGACTTCCTGCTGCTGCGCGAGGAAGCCGGCGAGCTGGCCCCAGGCCTGGGTGCCTGGTGGACCGAATTCCAGCAGGCGGACGAGGAGGGGCAGCGCCAGCTACTCGCCAACGACACCGGCGGCGGCAACGGCAATCCGGCGGGAACGAGTCCCAAACCCCGCCGTCGACGCCCGCGCAAGCGTCGGCGGCCGACCAACAAGCCGATACCGCCGACGCTGGATGACTGACCACCGACGCTTCGCCCTGGCCTATGTCGGCCTGGGCAGCAACCTGGAGTCGCCCCGTGACCAACTGGCGCGGGCAGTGTCGGCACTGGCCTCGCTACCGGTGAGCGAGCGCGTTGCCGTCTCCTCTCTCTACGCCAGCGCTCCGGTCGGCCCCCAGGATCAACCCGATTTCGTCAACGCCGTCGTCGCCGTGCGCACTCGACTCTCGCCGCTGGCGCTGCTCGACCAGCTCCAGGCGATCGAGCAGCGCCATCGCCGTGTGCGGCATCGCCACTGGGGGCCCCGGACGCTGGATCTGGACCTGCTGTGGTACGCGGGCCTCACTTGCCACTCCCCTCGTCTCACCCTGCCCCATCCGGAGATGATGCATCGCCGATTCGTGCTGGAACCCCTGGCTGAAATCGCGCCGACGCTCTCCCTCGGCGGCGAGCTGCCGGGGAGTCTGGCAAACAGGCTGGAAGATCAGACGCTGCACCGTCTGCCGGCGTGAACCCTCGGCATGCCGCCAATGTCGTGTTGCGTCTGGTGGGCAACTCACTACACTCTGCTCCGCATCGCCCTGTCGGGCATGATGGATGGGCTCGCGCCCTGGTCGCGAGCCGCAGGTCGGAGCCTTCGTCAACGCCGTAGCGAGCAGGGCTCGGCGCGATTGGGAGAGAGAGCATGAAGCGCGTTACCCTGGACACGTTGCGCGACTGCAAGGCGCGCGGCGCGGCGTTCAGCTGTCTGACCGCGTACGATGCCACGCTGGCGCGTTGCGCCGATACCGCCGGTATCGATGTGCTGCTGGTCGGCGACTCGCTGGGCATGGTATTGCAGGGACACGCCAGCACCCTGCCCGTCACCCTGGAAGACATCCGCTATCACACCACCTGCGTGGCACGGGGCAAGCAGCGAAGCCTGCTGATGGTCGATCTCCCGTTCATGAGTAACGCCGATATCGGTCAACTGCTGCGCGACGCGGGTGAGCTGATGCGCGCCGGCGCCGAACTGATCAAGATCGAGGGCGAAGCCTGGATGGCCGACGGCATCCGCGAACTCACGCGCCGTGGCGTTCCCGTCTGCGCCCATCTCGGGTTGACCCCGCAGAGCGTCCACCAGCTCGGCGGGTTCAAGGTTCAAGGCAGGGCCGCCGATGCGGCCCAGCGCATCGTCGACGATGCCCAGCGACTGGTCGAGGCCGGCGCCGCCGTCATCCTGCTGGAGTGCGTGCCCCGGGCCGTGGGCAAAGCGGTCAGGGACGCCGTCGCCGCGCCCGTCATCGGCATCGGTGCCGGCCCGGACGTGGATGGGCAGATCCTGGTCATGCACGACACGCTGGGGCTCAACAGTGGCTATGTGCCACGCTTCGTGCAGAATTTTCTACCCGGCCAGGAGAGTATCGAGTCGGCGTTCCGCGCCTATGACGAAGCGGTCAAATCCCGTCGCTTTCCGGCCGAGGAGCACTGTTTCTGATGCAGACGCTGCATGATATCGCGCCGCTGCGAGAGACCCTGCAGGCCCACCGAATGGCCGGGCGGCGCATCGCGCTGGTGCCGACCATGGGCAATCTCCACGCCGGCCACCTGGCCCTGGTCGAGCGGGCCCGAGGGCTCGCCGACGTGGTGGTCGCCACGCTGTTCGTCAACCCGCTGCAGTTCGGCGCCGGCGAGGACTTCGGCCAGTATCCGCGCACCCTCGAAAGCGACCGCGACAAGCTGGCGGCGCACGACTGCGATCTCCTCTTCGCCCCCGGCGTCGAGACGCTCTATCCCGGCGGACTCGAGACGCAGACCCAGGTCCACGTGCCGGACGTCTCCGAGGGGCTTTGCGGCGGCAGCCGCCTCGGCCACTTCGATGGCGTCGCGACGGTGGTTTCGCTGCTGTTCCACCTGGTGCAGCCGGACATCGCCTGTTTCGGCGAGAAGGACTTCCAGCAACTGGCCGTCATCCGCAAGCTGGTGGCCGACCTGCATTTCCCGATCGAGATCGTCGGCGTGCCGACCGTTCGTGCCGAGGACGGCCTCGCGCTGTCGTCACGCAACGGCTATCTCGGTGCCGACGACCGGGCTCTGGCGCCCGCCTTCCACCGGGAGCTGTCGCGCTGCCGGGACGCGCTGGCCAGTGGCCGAGCACCCGATGCCGCGCTCTCGGAGGCCAGGCAAGCGCTACAGGCATCCGGATTTCGAGTCGACTACCTGGAGATCCGCGGACCCGCCCTGGCTCCGTTCGATATCGCTCGCCATGCCGAAGGCCGCCTGCTGGGGGCGGTCTATCTGGGCTCGACGCGACTGATCGACAACCTGGCCGTCTCCTTGCCGCGTCCGGCCGGAAGCGGCATCCGCCATGGCTGACGACCGCTGGCGTCCGGCGCTGCCGACGGACCTTGCCCGCATCGCCGAATGGATCGGAACGGCACGGGCGCTGGAGCGCTGGGCTGGCCCCGGCCTGTCGTGGCCGACGAATGGCGCCAGGCTATGGCGGGAAATCGACGGCGGCGGCCTGCTCTCGTTCTGCCTCGTCTCCGGCAGCGAGCCACTCGCCTTCGGCCAGCTCGTCGTCAAAGGCGAGCGCCACTATCATCTGGCCCGCGTCATCGTGTCGCCATCGCGCAGACGCCAGGGGCTTGGCGAAGCGCTGTGCCGTCACCTGCTGGACGAAGCCCGCCAGCGCCGCGCCGAGCGCGTGACGCTCAACGTCTTCACCGACAACCAAGCGGCGATCGATCTCTATCGGCGACTGGGTTTCACCGATTGCGGCAGCGCCGATTCGCGTGGCATTCGCCCCATGCAACTGAGACAATTTGCCGCGAATGTCGACAATGACGTCCCCTAGCTCCTGCAGCGTACCGACCACGCGGCGGTTCGACAGTGAAAGAGACACGATGAATCAATTGAGACCGGACCCCTTCTCCCCGTATCAGTTCTACACGGCCGAGCAGTGGGCCGAATTTCGAGCCGATACGCCGCAGACGCTATCGGCGGAAGAGTTGCAGCGGCTGCGCTCGCTCAACGATCCGATCGACCTGGGCGAGGTGCGACGGATCTATTTGTCGCTGTCACGCCTGCTCTCCTCCTACGTCGAGGCGAGCCAGCGGCTGTACGCCCAGCGCAAACGCTTCCTGGACATCGACGACACCCAGAAGACGCCGTTCATCATCGGCATCGCGGGCTCCGTCGCGGTGGGCAAATCGACCACCTCGCGCATCCTCAAGGAGCTGCTGGCGCGCTGGCCGTCGAGCCCCAAGGTCGACCTGGTCACCACCGACGGCTTCCTCTATCCCAACGCCACGCTGCGCGACAAGGAGCTGATGGCCCGCAAGGGCTTCCCGGAGAGTTACGATATCGGCGCCCTGCTGCGCTTCCTGTCGTGGATCAAGGCCGGAGCCCGCAATGTCCGGGCGCCGCTCTACTCGCACCTGACCTACGACGTGCGCGATAGCGAATACCAGATCGTCGACCGCCCCGACATCCTGATCGTCGAGGGCATCAACGTACTGCAGGTCCGCGACCTCCCGGAAGACGGCAAGATGGTGCCGTTCGTCTCCGACTTCTTCGACTTCTCGATCTACATCGATGCCGAGGAAGCTCACATACACGACTGGTACCTGGAGCGCTTCAAGCTGCTGCGGCAGACCGCCTTCCAGAACGCCGATTCGTTCTTCCACCGCTATGCCCAGATCGACGAGCCGGCGGCGCTCGAGATCGCCGAAGGGCTGTGGCGTGACATCAACCGCCGCAACCTGCGCGAGAACATACTGCCCACGCGCCCACGCGCCGATCTGATCCTGCGCAAGGGTCGCGATCATCTGGTGGAGCAGGTGGCGCTGCGGAAGCTGTGAGCCGTGGCCGACCCGACGGGTCAGCGGTGACGCGGCAGAGAACCGGCGCGACAGGCTGCAAATAGAAACAGCGTTTTGTCATTTTGCGTAAGGGCATCGAACTTTTTCGGCATCCACCCTTCTCAAGAGGCGTCTTAGACTTCTGGGCAAGGACTCCGAGGGATGCTCATTTCGGTACAGGCGTTACGCGCCCTGGCGGCATGGATCGTCGTCTTCCACCACTTCATGCAGGTCTTCTTCAGCTTCGAGGCGGACAACTGGGTCGAGTACCTCTTCTCCACCCGCGGCCAGGTGGGTGTGGATATCTTCTTCGTCATCAGTGGCTTCATCATCTACGTCTCCAGCCGCGGCAAACGGCTTACGATGCCGCAGTTCCTGCTGCACCGGCTCGTCCGGATCGTGCCCGCCTACTGGCTCTATACGCTGATCACCGCCGCGATCATCTACTTCACCAGCAACGTCATGCCGGAGTACGGCCTGAGTCTCAAGGGCCTGATCATGTCGCTGTTTTTCCTGCCCACGGAGAACCCCGCCGGCTATGGCTACTATCCCATCCTGCCGGTGGGTTGGACGCTCAACTTCGAGATGCTGTTCTACGTGGTGTTCGCGGCCTCGCTGATGCTCAAGCGCGAATGGCGGCTCTGGAGCGTGGTGCTGGCGATCGTGGTCATCAATACGCTGTTTGCCCACCAGCCGTTCATCAGCAACTTCTACACCGACCCGATCATCTTCGAATTCCTGCTGGGCATGGGCATCGGCGCCATCTACAGACGCTACGGACTGCCCCAGGGACGCTGGTGGCCGATCGCGCTGGCGCTGGCCAGCAGCGCCACGATCCTCCATTTCAACGATCCGTCCGGTGCGCTGCGGTTCCTCGCCTGGGGTCTGCCGAGCGCGCTGCTGGTGGTCGCCTTCATCGGGATGGAGTCCCGTATCGGCAACAACCGGGTGTTCAAGGCGATGGGGGATTGGTCCTACTCCACCTACCTGCTGCATGTGATCGTGCTGTGGTCGGGCAACTACGTGCTGACCGAGCAGTTCGGCCTGGCCCCCTACCTGGCGCTGGCGATCTGCCTGCCCGTCATCGCGCTCTGCTCCTGGCTCAGCTACGAATTCGTGGAGAAGAAACTCTCCCGCCAGCTCAAGCGACGCCTGCCTGCGCCGCGCCCCCTAGCCGCCGCGGCATGAGCCGCCCATGAAAAACGCCCGGCCTGCATGGCGCAGACCGGGCGTTGGCGGTTACCGCCGGGGGATCACGCTTCGGTGACGAGGGTCGCCTCGAAGGCAGCCTTCTCTTCCGGGGTGATCTCCTTGATCGACAGCTTCACGCGATTGCGGTTGTCGATGTCGAGCACCTTGACCGTCACTTCCTGGCCTTCGCTAAGGTACTCCTTCACGTCGTTGACGCGCTCCGGCACGATCTGGGAGATGTGCACCAGACCGTCGGTACCCGGCATGAAGTTGACGAAGGCGCCGAAGTCGGCCAGGCGCACCACCTTGCCGCGATAGAGCTTGCCGATCTCGGCTTCGGCGGTGATGCCGAGCACGGTGTCGATGGCGCGCTTGGCCGCGGAACGATCCTCGGCGTAGATGCGGACGGTGCCGTCATCGTCGATATCGATCGACGCGCCGGTCTCTTCGCAGATGCCGCGAATCGTGGCACCACCCTTGCCGATGACGTCGCGGATCTTGTCCGGCGAGATCTTGATCGTCTGCATCGCCGGCGCATGGTCGGAAACCTCGTTGCGGCTCTCGGCGATCACGGCGTTCATCTTGTCGAGGATCTCGATACGAGCCTGGTGCGCCTGCTGCAGCGCCGTCTCCATGATCTCCTCGTTGATGCCCTCGATCTTGATGTCCATCTGCAGTGCGGTCACGCCGTTGGCGGAACCGGCCACCTTGAAGTCCATGTCGCCGAGGTGATCCTCGTCGCCCAGGATATCGGTCAGCACGGCGAAGCCGTCGTCGTCCTTGACCAGGCCCATGGCGATACCCGCCACCGGCGCCTTGATCGGTACCCCGGCATCCATCAGCGCCAGCGAGGAGCCACAGACCGACGCCATCGAGCTGGAGCCGTTGGACTCGGTGATCTCGGACACCACGCGGATGGTGTAGGGGAACTCGTCTTCGCCCGGCAGCATCGCCTGGATACCACGGCGCGCCAGGCGGCCATGACCGATCTCGCGACGCTTGGGGCCGCCCATGAAACCGGCTTCGCCGACGCTGTACGGCGGGAAGTTGTAGTGCAGCAGGAAGCGATCCTTGCGCTCGCCCTCCAGCGATTCGATCAACTGGGCGTCGCGCAGCGTGCCCAAGGTGGCGATGACCACGGCCTGGGTTTCGCCACGGGTGAACAGCGCCGAACCGTGGGTGCGCGGCAGTACGCCGACCTTGATGTCCAGCGGACGCACGGTCTTGTGGTCGCGGCCGTCGATACGCGGCTCGCCGGCGATGACACGACGCCGCACGGTGTGCTTCTCGAGACTGGCCAGGGCGCCACCGACTTCATCGGCGCTGAACTGCGGGGCGTCGCCGCCGGCCAGCTGCTCGATCGCCTTGGCGCGAATCTCGGCCAGCGCATCCTGGCGCGCCATCTTGTCGGTGATGCGATAGGCTTCACCCACGGCGGACTCGAAGCTGCCGGCGACGGCTTCCTTGAGCGCCACGTTGGCGGCGGCCGGCTGCCAGTCCCACTTCGGCTTGCCGGCTTCGTCGACCAGCGACTTGATCGCGTCGATCGCGACCTGCATCTCCTGGTGGGCGTAGAGCACGCCGCCCAGCATTTCGTCCTCGGTCAGCTCCTGGGCTTCGGACTCGACCATCAGCACGGCCTTGTCGGTACCCGCCACCACCATGTTGAGCTCGGAGGTGGCCAGCTCTTCCACCGTGGGGTTGAGGAAGTAGCCGCGCGATTCGGTGAAGCCGACACGCGCCGCCCCGATGGGGCCGCTGAATGGCAGGCCGGAGATCGCCAGCGCGGCGGACGTGCCGATCATCGCGGCGATATCGGGATCCTGGTTGCGATCGGCGGAGAGCACGGTGCAGATGACCTGCACTTCGTTCATGAAACCTTTCGGGAACAGCGGACGGATCGGACGATCGATCAGACGCGAGGTCAGCGTCTCCTTCTCGGTCGGACGGCCTTCGCGCTTGAAGAAGCCACCCGGGATCTTGCCCACGGAGTAGGTCTTCTCCTGGTAGTGCACGGAGAGCGGGAAGAAGTCCTGGCCGGGCTTGAGGTCCTTGCGTCCGACCACGGTACACAGCACCACGGTGTCGTCCATGGTGACCAGCACAGCGCCGGTGGCTTGGCGCGCAACGCGCCCGGTTTCTAGGGTGACGGTACTCGAACCGTACTGGAACGTGGTCTGAACCGGATTCACGGGCTTTCCTTTACTTGTCGAATTCATATGGGGTCTTTTGACTCGGCGCTCATTCTAGGCGTTCGAGCGGGATAGAGCTACCGGTGGGCGACCTTGGTCCCATGCTCCCCGGCACGGCGAGAGGCTGTCCGAAACGCCAAGACCCCCGCTCGGAAGCGGGGGTCTTGGGATTGTCACTACCGGGTCGCCGACCGGCGACCCGGCCAGCGGCGAGTTACGCCTCGCGCTTGCCGTCGACCAGGCGTCGCAGCTTCAGCGGATTGGCGTGCTTGACCGCTGCCGGCAGCAGCGCATCCGGCAGATCCTGATAGCAGACCGGACGCAGGAAGCGGAAGATCGCCGCCGTGCCCACGGAGGTGGTGCGCGAATCCGACGTCGCCGGGAACGGTCCGCCGTGAACCATGGCATCGCACACTTCCACCCCGGTCGGCCAGCCGTTGACCATCACCCGACCCGCCTTGCGCTCGAGGATCGGCAGCAGCGCGCGGGCGGCCTCCAGGTCGGCGTCGTCCATCTGCAGGGTCGCGGTGAGCTGCCCTTCCAGATGTTCGGCGACCCGCTCGAGTTCGGCGGCATCGGCACACTCGACCACCAGCGACGTGGCGCCGAAGACTTCGCCCTGAAGTGCCTCGTCGGAGAGGAAATCCTGCGCCGAGGTCACAAACAGGCCGGTCTGACACTGGTTGGGGCCTTCGCCCTTCTGGCCTCGCGCCACTTCCCTCGCCTTGCCGCTACCCGCCAGGGCGCCGACGCCATTCTCGTAGGCCTCGAAGATGCCCGGCGTGAGCATGGTCTGGGCGGCACTGCCCTGGACCGCTGCGCTGGCCGCCGCGACGAAGGCATCCAGCTCCGGCCCCTTGAGCGCGATCACCAGCCCAGGGTTGGTGCAGAACTGGCCGGCGCCCATGTTGAGCGAGCCGACGAACGCCTTGCCCATCTCCTCGCCGCGCGCCTTCAGCGCCGCCGGCAGCGGGAACACCGGGTTGATCGAGCTCATCTCGGCATAGAACGGGATCGGCTCGGGGGGCGACTGGGCCGCCTGCCACAGCGCCAGGCCGCCGCTGCGCGAGCCGGTGAAGCCCGCCGCCTTGACCCGCGGATCGGTGACCAGCGCGGTGCCGACTTCACGGCCGGAGCCGTACATCAGCGAGAACACGCCTTCCGGCAGGTCGCACTTCTTGACCGCGGCCTGGATCGCACGACCCACCAGCTCGCTGGTGCCGGGGTGGGCGCCATGGGCCTTGACGATCACCGGGCAGCCGGCGGCCAGGGCGGAAGCGGTATCGCCGCCGGCCACGGAGAACGCCAGCGGGAAGTTGCTGGCACCGAACACCACCACCGGGCCCAGCGCGATGTGACGCTGACGCAGATCGACCCGCGGCATCGGCTGACGGTCCGGCAGCGCCGGGTCGACGCGTACGTCGAGCCACTCGCCGGCCCGCACGGTCTTGGCGAACAGGCGAAGCTGGCCGCAGGTGCGCCCGCGCTCGCCCTGGATGCGTGCCTGGGGCAGGCCGGATTCGGCCACGGCGCGCTCGATCAGATCGTCACCGATCGCTTCGATCTCGTCGGCGATCGTCTCCAGAAACTTGGCGCGATCCTCGAGCGAGGTCTCGCGGTAGCTGTCGAAGGCGCTCCAGGCCAGTTCGCAGGCACGCTCGACTTCGGTCTGAGTGCCACCGGGATAGCTCGGTTCGAGGCGCTCGTTGGTGGCCGGATTGATCGCCTGGATCGGATCGCGGCTGCCCTTGACGGCCTGCTGGCCGATCAGCATTTCACCTGTCAGTTTCATCTTGCCTCCTGCAGTGATGGTGGATACTCATTCATCTTGCGACCGGGGCCGGCATCAACCCGCCCTGGTCGCCACGGCGTCCCGCTCGGCAAACCTGTGTCTGTCGCCTAGATTGCCGACTCGCGCCGTGTCATTCATCGGAGTGGACAACCGTCACGAGGACGCGTTCGATTCGGTGCGGCGATTGCCACGATAGTTCTGCCAGAGCGTCAGTGCCAGCAACCCCACCGCGATCACCAGGAACGTCAGGCTGATCGGCCGGGTGAAGAATGGGGTCCAGTCGCCCTGGAAAGCCTGCAGCCCGCGCCGCAGGTTGGACTCCGCGATCGGCCCGAGAATCAGCCCCAGGATGACCGGTGCGGTGCCGAAATCATAGCGGTTGAGGAAATAGCCCAGCACCCCGAAACCCAGCATCAGATAGAGATTGAACACATCGCCATCGACGCCGTAGACGCCGATGAAGCAGAACACCAGGATCGCCGACAGCAGTTGCTTGCGCGGCACCATCAGCACCCGAATGAACAGCTTGATGCCCAGGCACATGATCAGCAGCATGAAGACGTTGGCGACCAGATAGGCCAGGAAGATGCCGTAGACCGTGCCGCTCTGGTCATCGAACAGTAGCGGGCCAGGCGTGATGCCCTGAATCATCAAACCGCCCAGCAGCACGGCCGTTGCCGCCTCGCCGGGAATGCCCAGCGCCAGCGTCGGTATCAGTGCGCCGCCCAGCAGCGCATTGTTGGCGCTCTCCACCGACACGATCCCCGGGGCGTGCCCGGTACCGAACTTTTCGGGAGATTTCGAGAAACGCCTCGTCTGATCATAGGCGACCAGGGAAGCGATGCTGCCACCGGCGCCGGGTATCGGCCCGACGATGGACCCGGACAGGATACCGGCCACGACCGCTTTCCAGTGGCGCAGCGTTTCCAGAAAGCGGGGACGCGCGATATCGATGCGGTGCGTGCTCTCCTCGAGGCGCTGGTGCGGATCGTACTCGAAGGCATCCTTGAGCACCTGGGAGACGGCAAACAGCCCGATCAGTGCCGGCAGCAGGTTGATCCCGGTCAGCAGCGACAGCTGGTCGAACGTGAAACGTCCCACCCCGGTGATGGGGTCGGTGCCGATGGTCGAGGCGAAAAAGCCGATCAGCCCGGCGATCAGCCCCTTCAACAGCGACTTGCCGGCAACCGAGGCGATGATCACCAGCCCGAAGATGCTCAGTGAGAAATACTCCGCCGCGCCGAAACGCAGCGCGAACTCCGCGATCGGCGGCGCCAGCAGGCTGAGGATCACCATGCTGGCGACACCGCCGAAGAACGAGGCAACGATCGCCAGCCCCAGCGCGCGACCGGCCTCGCCTTTCTGGGCCATCGGAAAGCCGTCGAACGTGGTCGCCACCGACGAGGGCGTGCCGGGGATGTTGAGGAGGATGGCAGGGATCGACCCGCTGGCACCGGCTCCGCACAGCGCGCCCAGCAGCATGCCGATGCCCATCACCGGCGGCATGCCGAAGGTCACCGGCAGCAGCAGCGCGATGGCCATCGCCGAGGTCAGCCCGGGCAGCGCGCCCATGATGATACCGAGCAGGGTGCCGCCGGCGATCGCCAGCAGCGTGCCGACCTGCAGCACCATGCCCAACCCATCGAGATATCCGGAAATCATGTCTTGCTCCTAAATCACCTGCCGACGCTGCCACTCACTCCGGCAGCGGAATCTCGAAGAGATCGGTGAAGACGTAATAGATCGCCACCGCGAGCACGATCGCGAAGATCACCGCACCCACCAGCGATTTCACCCGCTGCGAGGCGTTCAGTTCGCGCCAGGCACCGCTGGCGAACAGCAGCCCGATGACACAGCAGAAGGCGAACACCGCCGTGCTGGGTATGTACCCCAGCGGCTCGAACAGCAGGATGTAGACGACGGTGAGGCCCACGATCCACAGCCACTGCATGACCCCTCGCCGGTTGGCGGGCCGCGACCCGCCGGACGGCGCGGCGCCTCGCCACTCGCGCACGTCCTTGACCAGACAGGGAATGGCGAACAGAAAGATCATCGCCGAGATCAGTTTGGGAAAGAACGCCGGCGAGAGATCGCCGACGATCTCGATGTCGGGCAACGCCATCGCACCGGCGAAAGCCGCCGCCGACGCGATCAGCAGCAGAAGATCGAAAATCGGCTTACCGATATCACGTTCCATGGATTCAGACTCCAGCGCCTCGGCCAGGAAGAGGGACGGTCGCCGTGCGACCCTGTCGACTGGCCGGACAGCGCGGGCGAGTGCGCCGCGCTGCCCGGCCCGCACGCTACTTCGCCAGATCGCCGGCCGCTTCGCGCATCACCTCTGCGGACTGGTCGATGAACGCATCGAGCTCATCGCCGTAGAGCGGAGAGACCTGCGTGCCGAGGTTCCCGGCGGTCTCTTCATAGGAGCCGTCGGCGACGATCTGCTTGATCGCCTCGACCCACCGCTTCTCGACGTCGGCAGGCAGCCCCTTGGGCGCCGCGATGCCGCGCCATACCGTCAGCGTCAGGTCGTAGCCCTGCTCCTGGAAGGTGGGCACGTCCGGCAGCGAATCGCTACGTTCGGCGTAACTCATCGCCAGCGCCTTCAGGCGGCCGGATTGCAGCGCCGAGCGCAGTTCGGCGCCGCCCAGCACGACGGCATCGACATGGCCGCCCATGGCGGCGGAGATCGCCTCGGAGCCGCCGGGATAGGGAATGATGTTGAACTCGGCACCGGTCCGGTTGGCCATGGCCACGGCGGCGATGTGCGCGGAGGAACCGACGCCGGAGACCCCCACCTTGATGGTGGTGCCGGAGGTGGCCGCGTTCACCAGATCCTCGAGATTGGCGTACTGGCTGTCACCGCCGACCGCGATCACGTAGGGCTCCTCGATCACCTTGGCGATAAAGTCGAAATCGGTGTGCTTGAAGGGAACGTTGCCCATCGCCTCCAGCGTCAGCATGGCGTTGCTGGCGGCCAGCAGGGTGTAGCCGTCGGCCTTCGAGGCCACCGCACGCGACATCCCCACGGCACCGCCGCCGCCGGGAATGTTGCGGATGACCAGATCCTCGCCGAGCTGCTTCTCCAGCAGCGGCTGCAGCGCGCGCACGAAGGTGTCGTTACCGCCACCCGCGGAGAACGGCACGATCATGTCGATGCTCTTGGTGGGGTAGTCGTCGGCAAGCGCCGACCCGCCGACCACCATCGCGGCGGCCAAGGTCAGCGTGCTCAGTAGCTTTTTCATTATCGGCTCCTTCGGTTCTTCTCTGGATGTCTTGTCTTTCGCGCGTGCTGAATGTCTTGTCTTTCGTCTTACTCGTCTTGCGCGCGTGAAGTGAGGCCCAGCCCGGCCGCCTCAGCGAACCAGCGCCGGCCGCTTGGGATCGAACTGCCAGCCCTCGATCAGGTACTGCATCGCCATGGCATCGTTGCGGCCACCGGCCGGCAGGCTGCGGTAGAGCGCATTGGCCTGCTCGACCTGGGCCATGTCGATCTCGACGCCGAGTCCCGGAGCGTCAGTGACCGCGACCCTGCCATCGACGATCCGCGGCGGATTGCGGGTCAGCCGGGCGTCGCCCTCCTGCCAGATCCAGTGCGTGTCCAGCGCCGTGGTACGACCGACGGCCGCCGCCCCGACCTGGGCGAACATCGCCAGCGAGATATCGAAGTGATTGTTGGAGTGCGAGCCCCAGGTCATGCCGTGGTCCTGGCACAGCTGGGAGACGCGCACCGCGCCGGACAGCGTCCAGAAGTGCGGATCGGCCAGCGGAATGTCCACCGAGCGCAGCATCAGCGCATGGGCCATCTCGCGCCAGTTGGTGGCGACCATGTTGGTCGCCACCGGCAGCCCGGTGGCATGGCGGAATTCGGCCAGGATCTCGCGCCCCGAGAAACCCTGTTCCGCCCCGCAGGGATCCTCGGCATAGGCGATGACCCCATGCAGGTTCCGGCACAGCCGGATCGCCTCGTCGAGCGACCAGGCGCCGTTGGGATCGATGGTCGTGCGCGCCTCGGGGAAGGCGTCGTGCAACGCGGTGACGGCCTCGATCTCCTGCTCCCCTGGCAGCGCGCCGCCCTTGAGCTTGAAATCCCGGAAGCCGTAGCGGTCCTGCGCGGCGCGAGCGAGCTCGACGATGCGCTCTGGCGTCATCGACGCCATGTCGCGCTGGCGATACCACTCGTGGCTGAGATCGCCGTTGCCCCCGCCCTCGGTACGCTCGCGATAACCGAGCGGCGTCTTCTGGCCGTCGCCGACGAAGAACAGATAGCCCAGCACCTCGACGCTGTCGCGCTGCCTGCCGTCACCCAGCAGCTCGGCCACCGGTACGTCGAGGAACTTGCCAAGCAGGTCGAGCAGCGCCGCCTCCAGCGCCGCCACCGCATTGATGCGCAGTTCGAAGGTCCAGGAGCCCTTGCCGAAATCCTCGAAATCGGCACCGCGACCGGCGGAGTGCAGCGATGCCACCATCGATCGCAGCTTGCCGATGGGCTGCCCCACGACCAGCGGTCGCGCCTGCTCCAGGGATTGCTGGATGGTATCGCCGCCCGGCGCCTCGCCGACGCCGACATGCCCGGCACTGTCCTCGAGGATGACCAGGTTGCGGGTGAACCAGGGAGAGTGGGCGCCACCGATATTGAGCAGCATGCTGTCGCGGCCGGCGACCGGCATCACCTTCATGTTCGTGATGGTTGGCGTGCCGTGGCTCGGCATAGGAAGTCTCCGTCGAGGCGATGAACGCGGGGGGACCGGGCTGGCGTCGCCGGCCTGCCCGTCGCCGGGCCGGCCCGGAGGCCGCTCCCGGCTTGATGAAGGATCCGCAGAGCGCGTCGCTCAGAGCGTGCGCGCTTTCTCGATCAACTGCTTGAGCGTGGCCCGCTCCTGCTCGCTGGGCATGGTCAGCGGTGCACGCACGTTCCCGCCCGGGTAGCCGACCAGGTCGGCGCCCGCCTTGATCAGGCTGACGGCATAGCCTTTCTGGGTATCGCGCAGGGTGACGAAGGGAATGAAGAACTCGCGTGTCGCCTGGCGCACGAAATCGCGGTTGCCCTGGCGCAGCTCCCGATAGAACTTCACCGCCATCTCCGGCACGAAGTTGAACACCGCCGACGAATAGGTGCTGACGCCGATGGCGAGATAGGCTTCGGCGATGATCTCGGCCGTCGGCACGCCACCGACATAGGCGAGGCGATCGCCCAGCGTCTTGATGATGATGTTGAGCGCCTGCATGTCGCCCTTGCCATCCTTCAGGCCGACCAGGTTCGGGCAGCGGTCGGCCAGCGCCTGGACGCCATCGACATTGAGGTAGCCGTTGGCGCGGTTGTAGTAGATCACGCTGAGGTCGGTCGACTCACAGACGCTGGCGGCGTACTCGACGATGCCGGACTGCGGGCACTCGGTGAGGTACGGCGGCATCAGCAGGATGCCGTCGGCACCCGCTTCCCGGGCGGCTTCGCAGTGGGCCTTGGCGAGTTCGGCGCTCTGCCCGGCGCTGGCGATGATCGGCACGTGCCCGCCGATGGTCTCCACCGCGATGGTGACGATCTCGCGATACTCCTCGATCGTCATGTTGAAGAATTCACCGGTACCGCCAGCCACGAAAAGGGCGGAGACCTCGTACTCCTTCAGCCACAGCAGACGACGGCGGTAGCTGTCGGCGTCGAACTTGCCATCGGCATCGAAATCGGTCACCGGGAAGGACAGCAGGCCATCCTTGATGGAGGCAACAACCGCTTGTTTGGAAAAATTCACCTTGACTCCCCTCATCGTGGGTTAACGTAAATCGGTCACTGAGTCGCCCAGCCGCTGTGCCTCGATCGAAGGAACACGAGCTGCGAAATTGGAATGACGATGTTGTCATACATCATACTATGATGCCGTTAGACCTTAGATGAACGTCACTGCGTCGCCTTCATTTCGCGAACGGCAGCTGCGTCGTCGACAGCACTTCCCGCAGGCCCATGAACGAGCGGATCTGACGCACGCCAGGCAGGTAGATGAGCTGCTCGGCATGCAGTCGGTTGAAGCTCTGGTTGTCACGTGTGCGAATCAGCAGGAAATAGTCGAACTCGCCGGTCACCACGTGGCACTCCATGCACCCCGAGATGTGCTGCGCGGCCGCTTCGAAATCGGCAAACGACTGGGGTGTCGAGCGATCCAGCACGACGCCGATCAACACCACCATGCCGACGTTGAGCTTGTCGGCATCGAGCAACGCCACCGTCCCCTTGATGATCCCCTGCTGCTTGAGCCTCTCTACCCGCCGCAGACAGGCGGGCGGGCTGAGGTTGACGCGCTCCGCCAGCGCGACGTTGGAGATCGAGGCGTCGCGCTGCAGCTGATCGAGGATCTGGCGATCGATCCGGTCCAGTGACGCGCCCGCGTCGCTGCTGATCTGGGGCATGGCCTGGCTCACCCTTCTGTTAATGTAATTTCACGTATTCTCTTTTGTTCGAAATATAAACCGCATTTTTTGCGGTATCGACGATTTTTCAGCCAATCAACCGCCCCAGTTTGCAACACGTCGCACGCCATTTCGCTCTAGGATAGATCGAGTCATTGCCATCACGACGCCACAACTCCATCACGACTCCAGAACAACAGCCGGAGCTCCCATGAAACTCGACAAGTTCACTCGCTATCCGCTGACATTCGGCCCCTCTCCCATCACCCCGCTCAAGCGCCTGAGCGAGCATCTCGGCGGCGAGGTGGAGCTCTACGCCAAGCGCGAGGACTGCAACAGCGGACTCGCCTTCGGCGGCAACAAGACCCGCAAGCTGGAGTACCTGATTCCGGAAGTGCTGGAAGGCGGCTACGACACCCTGGTCCCGATCGGCGGCATCCAATCCAACCAGACGCGACAGGTCGCCGCCGTAGCCGCCCACCTGGGACTCGACTGCGTGCTGGTCCAGGAGAACTGGGTCAACTATCACGATGCCAGTTACGACAAGGTCGGCAACATCGAACTGTCGCGGATCATGGGTGCCGACGTGCGCCTCGATCCGGCCGGCTTCGATATCGGCATCCGCGAAAGCTGGGAACGCGCCCTGGAGAGCGTTCGGGCCAAGGGTGGCAAGCCGTTCCCGATTCCCGCCGGCTGCTCGGAGCATCCCTACGGCGGCCTCGGCTTCGTCGGCTTTGCCGAGGAAGTGCGCCAGCAGGAGCGCGAGCTGGGATTCACCTTCGACTATATCGTGGTCTGCTCGGTCACCGGCAGCACCCAGGCCGGCATGGTCGTCGGTTTCGCCGCCGACGGGCGTGCCCGCCAAGTGATCGGTATCGATGCCTCCGCCAAGCCGGAGCAGACCCATGCCCAGATTGTGCGCATCGCCCAGCACACTGCCGACCTGGTGGAGCTCGGCCAGCCGATCGCCGCCGACGACGTGGTGCTCGATACGCGGTTCGGCTATCCGGAGTACGGCCTGCCCAACGACGGTACGCTGGAAGCGATTCGCCTCTGCGGGCGACTCGAAGGCGTGCTAACCGATCCGGTCTACGAAGGCAAGTCGATGCACGGCATGATCGAGAAGGTTCGTCTGGGTGAGTTTCCGGCGGGCTCGAAAGTGCTCTACGCCCATCTGGGCGGCGCGCCGGCGCTCAGCGCCTACAGCGAATGGTTCTCTCGCGGCTGAACACGATCTGCGGAAATGGTGGCTCCGGCGGCACGATCCGTCGCCGGGTCCCGGCGTGGCGTCGGCGGTGATTCCGCGCCCCATTGCGCTATGCTGGAGCCACCTCCAACAACAAGCTCTCCCCTCATGACACCGCTTTCCGATTCGAATCGCGCCGCGCCGGCGCTCGCCCTGACCGAGATCGTGACCTGGGATGCCACCACGCTGTCGCGGCAGCTTCACGATCGCGCCGTCTCCTGCCGGGAGGTGATGAGCGCCTACCTCGACCATATTGACGCTGCCAATCCGCTGGTCAACGCCATCGTCTCGCAGCGCGAGCGGGCAGCACTGCTCGCCGAGGCCGACGCCGCCGACAGGGAACTCTCGGCCGGTCGCTCGCGGGGCTGGATGCACGGCTTCCCGCAGGCGATCAAGGACCTCTCCGATGCCAGGGGACTGCCGACCACCCAGGGCTCGCCGCTGCTCGTCGGGCCGATTGCCGTGGAGGACAGCCTGATGGCAGCGCGCATGCGCGCCGCCGGCGCCCTTTTCATCGGCAAGACCAATACCCCGGAATTCGGCCTCGGCTCCCAGTCCTACAACCCGGTCTTCGGCGCCACCCGCAACGCCTTCGATCATACCCGCACCGCAGGCGGTTCCAGCGGTGGCGCGGCGGCGGCACTCGCCATGCGCATGCTGCCGGTGGCCGACGGCAGCGACATGATGGGCTCGTTGCGTAATCCTGCCGCCTTCAACGACGTGATCGGCTTTCGGCCCTCCTTCGGCCGGGTCCCTGGGTTGGCCGCCGAACCGTTCGGTCAGCAGCTCTCGACCAACGGCCCGATGGGCCGAACCGTCGGGGACGTGGCGCGACTGCTGGAGATCCAGTCCGGCTTCGATCGGCGCGCCCCGCTCTCCCTGGGAGAGCCGTTACGGCGCGAAACCGATACCGTCGACACCGCGCTGGAACGTGACGTTCGCGGTCTCAGGATCGGCTGGCTCGGCGACTGGAGTGGATATCTGCCGATGGAGAGCGGTGTGCTGCCGCTGTGCGCGAGGGCGCTGGCGCGCTTCGCCGACCTGGGTTGCCAGGTGGAAGAGATCGACCTGCCCTTCTCCGCGGAGACGCTATGGGAGAGCTGGACGACGCTGCGCCACTGGGCCGTCGCCGGTAACCTGGGCGTGTACTACGCCGACCCCGCGACTCGCGAGCGGTTGAAGCCCGAAGCTCAGTGGGAAGTCGAACGCGGCCTGCAGCTCTCGGCGCAGGAGATCTACGCCGCCAACGTCCAGCGCGGCGACGCCTATCATGCCTGGAGCGCGCTGTTCGAACGGTTCGACTACCTGGCCATGCCCAGCGCGCAACTGTTTCCATTCGACGTCGATACCCACTGGCCCAGCGAGATCGCCGGGCGGCCGATGGACACCTACCACCGCTGGATGGAGGTCGTCGTACCCGCCTCGATGCTCGGCGCACCAGCCATCAGCCTGCCGGCCGGGTTGAGCGAAGAGGGCCTGCCGATGGGATTCCAACTGATCGGCCGGCCCCGGGATGACTGGGGCGTGCTGCAACTGGCGCGCGCCTTCGAGGCGGTCAGTGGCGACCTCGCCCGCCTGCCGCCGGCGTTGGCGTCCGCGGGCTAGTGTGGCATGCCGGCGAGCAGACGCTCGGGCATTCGCTGATACGCTCGATAAGCCGCCAGCACCGTCGCCCGCTGGGCCGCCACGGCGGCCTGGAGGGCGGCACCGTAGACCGTCTCGTCCGGGTATTCGGTAATCAGTGTCAGCGGTACCCGGTGGCGGTCGTCCTCCGTGACCAGACACGGGAAACCGTTGACCCTCTCGAATCCGGTATCGCCGGCATGGGTCTCGAACAGGGCGATCTGGCGATCGTTGAAGGCGCGCAGCCCTGGCACCTCGTCGAGCGCCAGCGTGACCGCCTCGATCAACCAACGCGAGGCGTCGGCCCAGCCGGGGGCATGACGCAGGATCAGAAAGAACCCTTTCGGTAGCGTCCACATCTCGAAGCCGCGCGGGACATAGCCCGACAGCGGCCGCGTCCACTCGTGGGCCGGATAGCCATGCAGGTTGAGATGCAGTCTCGCCTCGGTCAGCCGCTCCGCCTCGTGACGAATGGCCGTTTCGTGCTCACCCGCTTCGCGGTACTCCAGGTCATCGCCCAGTGCCGTGTAACGGGCGGCGTGATGCATGTGCCGTGGATTGTCCGCGATCAGGCGCCGGTGCAACGCGTAGCCGTCCGGGTTCTCGAGCGGACAGAGCGCGAAGTGCGCGCCCTCGCACTGCGCCAGCGCCTGTGCCGCCAGCAGCGTTCCCGCGGGTGAACTGGTCTCGTTGGCGTGCTGGCCGGCGGAGACGATCACACCACGGTCGCGCCCGGCCACGTAGCGCCCCTCGACTCGCCGCCCCGCGATCGAGGTGGCGTAAAACGGCGTCCCGCCGAGCGTCGCCAGCTCGTCGGCGATCTGCGCGGGCGCTAACGGCCGGCTCACGGCGTCGAGCGCTTCACGGGGAGACGATATCGACCCGCGATCGTAGGCGCGCGTCTCCACCTTCACCTCGTAGCCGTTGCCGAGCCGGATCTCCGGTACGATCTGCCCCGGCTGCAGGTGGCGATCACCCAGTGGCCTCCCCGAGCGACGCTGGAACATCTCCAGCAGCGAGAAGTAGAACTCCTCGTGCAGGGCTTCCCGCAGCGACAGCACCTCGTCGGCATAGCCGAGAGGCTCATCGGCGATCGGCAGCGTTACGGTGATGCTCAGCTCTTCGAAATAGGGTTCCTCGAAATAGGGCTCCCCGCCCCCACTCCGCTTGTCCCATTCGGCCTCGCGGATGGCCGTCATCGCCTCGGCGAAGAGCCGCTCATAGGAGGTCGTCAGGGTTTCGCCCGCGCCATCGACGATCTGCCAGCCGCAGGGGGAGAGCGCCTGTTCATCCGCGAAGTCGAGATGCCGGCGGTTGGGCGCCAGCACTTCCAGAGGCTCGTCTCGCCCATCGGCGTAATGCAACCGCAGGCGGTAGACCGGCAGCTCGTCACGCATGTCGCCCGCCGCGAACTGGAAGCCGACGCCGGGATAGAGCGCCGCCAGCGGATAGCTCTCCAGCAGGAAGCGCGAGGCCGGGGCGTCGGGATGCCGGGGGTAGTTGACCTCGACACGCGTTAGGCCCTCGGTCGTGATCTCCTCGCGGAAGGCGCAGACCAGCGGCTTGTAGGCCGAGCGGCAGCGTGCGGTGATGCCGCGGCTTGCCAGCGTCTCCTCGGCCCGGAGGCGCGTGGCCCGGTCGTCGAACGTCCAGGTTTCCAAGGTGGCTGCCATGGACGCCTCGACCAGCGTGTCGAGCGTGGCGGGATAACGCTTGTCGAACAGGATCACGGCGATGCTCCTCTCATGACAGGGCCGAAGGGTCGTTTCGAACGACAAGCGGCGCCCTTGCCAGCAAGGACGCCGCCGCTCATCACGCTACGATGACGATGGTCAATTGTCACCCCACGTTCAGAACACGAACGTCAGCAGCAGGTTGAACACCAGCGCGGCGACGAAGCCGAGCGGGGCGGCACGGAACAGCAGCTTGGGCAGCAGGCCCGAGCGCGCTTCGTCCGTCGGACAGGAGCCGAGGATCAGGCTGCCGCCGGAGGAGAACGGCGAGATCGAGGTGGCCTGCGCACCGACCACGATGGCGATGAAGATGATCATCGGGTCGATCGAGAGCGTGCCGGCCAGCGACGGCACCAGCGGGAACAGTGCCGGCGTGACCACGCCCAGCGTACTCGCGAACAGCGACATGAACGCGGCAACGACGCCGAACGCGACCGGGATCAGCACCGGCGGGATGTTGGTGCCGATCCAGGAGCCGAGCAGATCGATGGTGCCCGCCTTGATCGCCACCGAGATGAGCATGCCGACACCGCAGATCATGATGATCGTGCCCCACGGCAGCGAAGCGATCGCCTTGCGCTCGTCGCCTAGTTTCATCAGTAGCGCGATGACCGAGAACACGCTGGCGATCAGGCCAATGTCCACCTTGGCGTTGACGAACGTCACCGCGGCATTGTCGGGCAGGATCAGGCTGGCGATGGGCGGCAGCAGCACCGTGGCCATCATCACCAGGGTCAGGATCAGGGTGGCGCGCTGGTCACGGTTGAGCGGGCTGGGGCGCTCGACGTGCGCCAAAGACGCCATCGCCGTGCCCCGCTTGCGGCCGAACAGGATCAGGCCGGACAGCACGACGATCGGCACGATCATGGTGCTGGCGAAGATGCCGAAGCTGTTGATGAAGGCCTGGTTGTCGGAGACGCCCGAACTGGTCATCAGGGTACGGAAGATGATACCGCTCTGGCTGGAAACGAAGTTGGCACCCGCCAGCGCCCCGTAGTTGACCGCCATGGCGCCGACGATCAGGTTCAGCCCGGTGCGGCTGCACAGCAGCAGCGTGATCGGCGCCATGAACGCCAGCACGGTGTAGTAGCCCGCGCCCAGTGCCGAGATCACCACCGCCGCCAGGAAGATGGCGAACGGCAGCAGGTGCGGAAAGTGCCGGCAGCGATACATCAGGTGTTCGGCCAGCTTCTCCAGCGTGCCGTTGACGATCGCGAAGCTGTAGAACAGGCAGACCGAGAAGATGATGAAGAAAATCTTCAGCGGCCACATGGCGATCACTTCCTTGGGACTCAGCCCCAACCCGAAGCAACCGAGCAGGTAGGCGAAGGCGATCGCGAACAGCCCGATGTTGATCCTGGTGCGGTATCCCAGAATGATGGAGACGACGATCGCCCCCACCACCAGTAGACTCATCATAATCCTGTTCCCCTTGCGTACTTGTCATGCACTCTTCATGCGTGCTTGTCGTGTCGTCCGTCGGCCTTCAGTCCGCAGGTCCGATCTTGAACAGCCTGGCCGGGTTGTCGACCAGGACCTGCCGGCGCTCGCCGGCGTCCGGCAACAGCGTCTGCATCATCGAGAACTGGTTGTCGTAATCGACCTGATCCTCGAACCTCGTATGCGGCCAGTCGCTGCCCCACAGCAGGCGCTCGCCATGGCCATAGGCATCGCGCAGTCGATCGATGGAACGCAGCGCTTGTGCCGGATTCGAGCGACTGCGATAGGTCGCCGACAGTTTGACCCAGATCTCCTCGCTCGAAAGCAGAGACAGCAGCCCCCGATGGTGGGAGTTGATCGGATCGATCTCTCCGGAGGGCAATCCGAAGTGATCGATCACCACCGCCACGTCCGCGGCCAGGATCTGCGGCAGGATCGTGTCCAGATCTTCCATCCCCCGCTGGATCTCCACCGACCACCCGCGACGTGCCACTTTGGCGAATAGCGTTTGCCACGCCGCGCTACGATAATCTTCCAGGGGTTGCCCGATCAGGTTGAGCCGGATCCCGACGACACCGGCTTCGACCAGCTCATCGAGCGTCTCGTCGTCCACGTCCCGCTCCACTACCGCGGTACCGCGCAGACGCTGCGGGAACCGGCGTAGCGCCGAGACCATGTGGCTGTTGTCGGTACCCAGAAAGCTGGGCTGTACAAGCACGCCGTGGGAGAGCCCGCAATGATCGAGATGCGCCAGATACTGCTCGATGGTGGCGTCGTAGTCCGGGCTGTAGCGTCGGTTGCCCGCCAGTTTCAGGTCGTGCTGGAAAATATGCGCATGGGTATCGACACCGGTCAGCGCGACGGTAGCCAGTTGCGTCATGAATGGCCCTTGGTAAATGGCATGAACAGTGACGGCGAACGGAGGGTTCAGCCAATCCTTAACATCTATTCAACTATATGAATAGATCAGACCAAAGCATACACCTAATTGGTCGCAATTCAGCCAGCCTACGACTAAAGACGATAACAAGAGTGTTACATTTGTTTGAAACAGGGTGACGAGGGAAACACTCATGAAGGGAACGAGCTCGATGACGGACGAACGCCTACCGCTCTATCAACGTTTACGTGACGATATGCTTGCCAAGATCGCTGCAGGAGAATGGACACCCGGCGGCGCGATACCTACCGAGGCGGAACTGACCCGGCACTACGGTGTCGCCGTCGGCACGCTGAGAAAGGCCGTGGACACACTGGTCCAGGATGGCCTGATGAAGAGAAGCCAGGGGCGCGGCACTTTCATTCTCCGCCCCAATTTCGAGGGCTCGCTGTTCCGCTTCTTCCGCCAGGTGGATGCCCACGGTGACCGTCGGATCCCCCAAAGTCGTATTCTCTCGCGCCATCTGGGGCCCACTCCCGGGGATATCGCGGAGGCGCTGGAACTGATGGAGGCCGAACAGACGATTCGGCTGGAGAGAATCCGCCAACTCGACGGGGCAACGCTCCTGCACGAGGAGATCTGGCTGCCGGCCACCCGCTTCGATGCCCTGATGCACATCGACATCGCGGACTTTGGCAACCTGCTCTACCCCTTCTATGAATCCCATTGCGGCCAGTTGATCGGATCGGCGCGGGAAACACTCACCGTCGAGACGGCCGGGGCGACGATCGCCGACATCCTGGGCATCGGCACGGGGCAGCCGGTCGTCATGGTGGAGCGGCTGGCGCTCGGCTACGATCGCACGCCGCTGGAGTATCGACGTTCGCGTGGCGCCGCCAGCACGTTCCGCTACCAGGTGGACATTTCCTGAGAGGGTGTTTGCACATTCGACGAGCGAGGGCGAGACAAGGCGAAATCGGCCGAAAAAAGGACCGGGCTGGCGTTCCAGTATACGCGGGATAAATGAGTATTTTGACCGGGCTCGCGTACGAGGTCGATTTCAACGCCTTATTGCCGCCGAGCGCAGGCATTTTGTAGACACCTTCGGAGACGACTGGCCGGGGCCGCCACCCGGGTAAGGGAACGTAACAACCGGCTCGAGGTCGATGAATGACCGCAGCAGCGCCGTCCTGGCGCTGCTTCGCCGTTCATCGACAACCGCAGGGCCGTCACCGTGTTCCGATCGTTCTTTCCCAAGCCGTCGCTGTTCTTCTTCACCGCCCTGGGATGGGCGCTATTCGCCATCGTCCTGTGGGAGTCCGCCGCCAGCACCTGGGGCGCCGCCATCGGGCTGCCGCCAGCGGACGAGACCTCCCTGCCGATCGGCGTCTCCCGCTTCTGGTCGGCGCCGTTTCTCTGGTTCTACCTCTACTACGCGCTCTGTGTCGGGCTGTTCGCCGCCGCGTGGTTTCGTTTCGCCCCGCACCGGTGGCAGTACTGGTCGATTCTGGGCACCGCGCTGATCGTGTTCCTGACCTACTTCTCCGTGCAGACCAGCGTCGCGGTCAACGCCTGGTACGGTCCGTTCTGGGACATGGTGCAACAAGCGCTCACCGGTGGCAGCGACGTGACCGCCCTGGATCTCTACCGGGAGATGCTCACTTTTGCCGGCATCGCCTTCGTCGCGGTGACGGTGGGCGTGTTCAACCTGTTCTTCGTCAGCCACTATATCTTTCGCTGGCGCACGGCGATGAACGACTACTACATGGCGCACTGGCCGCGGCTTCGGCACGTGGAAGGCGCGGCCCAGCGTGTCCAGGAAGACACCATGCGCTTCTCGACCACGCTGGAAGGTCTGGGCGTCAACCTGCTCAAGGCGGTGCTGACGCTGATCGCCTTCCTGCCGCTGCTGGTGGCGATGTCGAAGAACATCACCGAGCTGCCGCTGGTCGGCCATGTCTCCGATGCGCTGGTATGGGCGGCGGTCGTGTGGTCCGTGTTCGGCACGCTGTTTCTGGCGCTGGTGGGGATCAAGCTGCCGGGGCTCGAGTTTCGCAACCAGCGCGTGGAGGCGGCCTACCGCAAGGAGCTGGTCTATGGCGAAGACGACCCCTCGCGCGCCGAGCCGACCGCGGTGGCCGGGCTCTTTTCCCGCGTGCGTCATAACTATTTCCGCCTCTACTGGCACTACGCCTACTTCAACATCGCCCGCATCTTATACCTGCAGGCGGACACGATCTTCGCGTTCGTGGTGCTGACGCCGTCGATCGTCGCCGGCAAGCTGACCCTGGGTCTGCTGCAGCAGGTGCTCAACGTGTTCGGCCAGGTTCGCGAATCGTTCCAGTACCTGGTCAACTCTTGGTCGACGATCATCGAGCTGCTCTCGATCGTCAAACGGCTACGCACGTTCGAGGCGGTGATCGAGGTCCAAGACGCGCCGCCGGCGCGCCCGGATCCGGCACCGGGCGCCTGACCGGCCGTGCCTAATCCGGCACATGCAGCGTGATCACCGGGCAGGGCGCAATATGCGACACCTTGTGCGACACGCTGCCCACCATCAGGCTCTTGAGATCGCTGAGGCCGCGGCTGCCCATGACGATCATGTCGACCCCGAGGTCGGCCGCCTGCTGGACGATCACCTGCGCGGGTCTCCCTTCCACGACGTGATAGGTCACGTCCTCCCCATCGCCGGCCACCGCCTGCCAGGCTTCCTCGAGCAGGCGCTCCCCCGCCAGGCGCCCTTTCTCCGGCGTATAGTCGGCCGGCGCGGCACCGACTTTCGCGCCTAGCGCATCCTTGGCTATCGGCACCTCGGGAATGTGCAGCAGGTGAATCCGGGCCTGGGTCGCGCGCTGGATGAGGCGTGCGTGCTCCAGCGCCTTGCGCGCACTGGTGGAACCGTCGATCGGTACCAGAATCCGTTGAGACATGGTCGCTCCCCCCTGGTTGGCGATCGATTCACGGGTCACTCGAAGACCGCGCAACGTCGGTCGCGGTAGACGCCGGTGTTTCGCCAGACGGGCAGGACACCGGACTCTCGCTCAGCGTAGCCAATCCAGCGCCGTGGGGAAGGCCGCAAAAGGTCGCAGGAGCAGATGGGTGCCCGCCTCGACCCGGCGCAGGGATGCAGCACCGTCACGGCACGGCCATCGGACTGACATCTTTCTCTTCTAAGGTACGCCACCAGTACCCCACTCCTCCCGCTCGACTTGCCCGGAGACATTGCCGTGCGACTTCATCACCTGTTCTGCTACGCCGCTCTGGCGACCCTGTCACTCTCCTCCTCGGCCCAGGCAGCGACCACCATCACCTGGTGGCATGCCATGGAGGGCGTGCTCGGCGAGAAGGTCAACGAGATCGCCGACGAGTTCAACGCCTCCCAGAAAGAGTATGTGGTCAAGCCCGTCTATAAAGGCAGCTACAGCGACAATCTCACCGCGACCATCGCTGCCTTCCGCGCCAATCAGGCCCCGGCCATCACTCAGGTCTTCGAAGTGGGCACCGCGACGATGATGAACGCGCGGGGCGCGATCTATCCGATCCATCAGTTGATGGAGGAAACCGACACGCCGTTCGATCCCGACGCCTTCCTGCCCGCGGTCAAGAGCTACTACACCTCGAGCAACGGTCAAATGCTGTCGATGCCGTTCAACTCCTCCACCCCGGTGCTCTACTACAACAAGGATGCGTTCCGGAAGGCCGGGATCGAGACGCCACCGGCGACCTGGAAAGCGGTGGGTGAGGCGGCCCACAAGCTGGTCGAAAGCGGCGCCTCAGAATGCGGGCTGACCACCGCCTGGCCAAGCTGGACGCAACTCGAGAACTTCAGCGCCATCGATGACCTGCCCTTCGCCACCCATGCCAACGGCTTCGATGGCACCGACGCTCGCCTGGTCTTCGACAAGCAGGAGGCGACCGTGGCCCACATTCAGGACCTGGCCGAGTGGCAGAAGAGCCACGCCTTCGAATATGGCGGCCGCGCCGACAGCGGCACCAAGCGGTTCCAGTCGGGCCGCTGCGCCATGCTGACCACCTCCTCCGCCTCGCGGGCCGGCATCCAGGAGGCCGCCGAGGGCAAGTTCACCTTCGGCATCGCCCCGCTGCCCTATGACGCCAAGGCGGTGAACCAGCCCAGGAACTCGATCATCGGCGGCGCCTCGCTGTGGGTCATGCGGGGCCAGTCGGACGCGGTCTACCGCGGCGTGGCCAAGTTCCTGAACTTCCTCTCGTCCCCCGCCATTCAGGCCGACTGGGCAAGCTTCACGGGCTACGTGCCGATCACCACCGCCGCCTACCAGCGCCTGAAATCCCAGGGCTTTTACGCGGACAACCCGGGGGCCAGCGTGGCGATCGACCAACTGACCCGGGGCACGCCGAATGACAACGGCCGTGGCGTGCGCCTGGGCAACATGCCGCAGATCCGCAACATCATCGCCGAGCAGTTGGAGAAAGCCTTCAACGGTGACGAGCCGGCTGCCGCAGCGCTGCACGAGGCCGCCCGGCGTGGCAACCAGGAGCTGGCGCAGTTCCAGCAGAGCGTGGCGCACTGACGTTGGCGCCGATTCTCGTTTTCTCCCTGCTAGCGGCGGGCGGCGCAAGCCGCCCGCC
>NZNW01000057.1 GCA_002695065.1 Salinicola sp.
CCGCCGGGATCGCCACTACCGATAGGCAGGTACCTCTCATGTCACCATTGATCCAGGGGCTGGACGGGCTGGTGCGCTTCACGCGCGGCCTGTCCCGGCTCGCCGCTCGCGTGATCGGACTCGCCCTGCTGGCCGTCGTCATCTTCATCGGCGTCGAGATCCTGCTGCGCAAGCTGGCCGGCCACTCGCTTTCCGGTGTCCACGAGTACTCGGGCTATGTGCTGGCCGTGCTCTCGGCCTGGGGGATTTCCCACACGCTGCTCGAACGGGCCCATATCCGAATCGACGTCGTCCACGGCCGCTTGCCGCCACTGTCGCAGCACGCGCTCAATATCGTGTCGCTGCTGGCGCTCAATCTGGTGGCGTGGATGATCGCGCTGAACGCCTATCCGGTGTTGGCAAAATCCCTCACCAACGGTTCGACCGCCAACACGCCGCTGGCCACGCCACTCTGGATTCCACAACTGCTGTGGGCCGCCGGCTATTGCTGGTTCGCCTTTACCACCAGCGTCATGGGTCTGAGAGTCCTGGTCGCGCTGTTCCAGCGGGACGCACCCACCCTCGATGCGCTGATCGGCATGGATAACGGCGAACTGGACGAAGCGCCGCTGACGGAGGAGTCACGCTAATGCTCGGATTTCTCTCTGTCGGCATTCTGGTGCTGCTGCTGGCCGGTATTCCGGTGGCGGTCACGCTGTTCCTGCTCGCCTTCGGTATCGACCAGTTCTTCTCGTTCTTCCCGCTGACCAAGGCGCTGGGGCAAAACCTGTGGTCGGCAGCGGACTCTTTCCTGCTGATCGCGATTCCACTGTTCGTGCTGATGGGCGAGATCATCGTACGTGCCGGCATCGCCGAGAAGGCCTACCGTGCCATGGACCACTGGCTGTCGTGGCTGCCGGGTGGCCTGATTCACGCCAACATCACCACCGCCGCGCTGTTCTCGGCGACCTCGGGGTCGTCGGTCGCCACCGCCGCGACGATCTCTACCGTGGCGCTGCCCCAGGGCGACAAGCTCAATTACGACCCACGCCTGTTCTGCGGCAGCATCGCCGCCGGCGGCACGCTGGGCATCCTCATTCCGCCCTCGATCAACCTGATCGTCTACGGTTTCCTGACCGAAACCTCGATCCCCAAGCTGTTCATGGCAGGGCTGGTCCCCGGTCTGGGGCTATCGCTGCTGTTCATGGCCGTGGCGCTGGTGCTGTGCTGGTGGAAACCGAGCCTCGGCGGTCCGCGCAACGTCGCGAGCTGGAGCGCGCGTTTTCGGAGCCTGGCCTTCCTGGCGCCGTTGCTGATCCTGTTCGCGGTAATCGTCGGCTCGATCTATCTCGGCTGGGCCACCCCCACCGAGGCAGCCGCCGTCGGCGTCATCGTCTCGCTGGGGCTGGCGGCGGCCAACCGCCGCCTGGACCGCCGTATGCTGATGGCCGCGCTCGACGGTACGGTCAAGACGACCTCGATGCTGCTGTTCATCATTCTGGCGGCCTCGTTTCTGAACTTCGCGCTGACTTCGTCAGGGCTGGTCCAGAAGCTGACGACGCTACTGAGCACCTACGATCTTTCGCCCTACGGGTTGCTGCTGGCGGTCATCGTGCTGTTCATCGTGCTGGGTTTCTTCATCGAGACGCTGTCGCTGATGGTGATCACCATTCCCATCGTCACGCCGCTAATCGCGGCCGCCGGCTTCGACAAGGTGTGGTTCGGCATCATCATGATCCTGTTCGTCGAGATGGCGCTGATCACCCCGCCGGTGGGCCTCAACCTGTATATCGTCCAGGCCGCTCGCCGCGGCAAGGCGTTCTCGGACGTGATCGTCGGCACGCTGCCGTTCATCGTCGCCATGTTGCTGATGGCCGCACTGCTGGTGCTCTTTCCCGGCATCGCGCTGTGGCTACCCAGCTCGCTGTAACTTTCATTGACCGATGCACTTACCGAACAGGGAAACGCTCTCATGCTGACTTTCGAAACACCGCAAGGCGCCCTCACTCTAACGCCCAGGCGTCTGGCGATCGCCGGCTGGGCAGGCCGCGACCAGGCCGGTGTCCAGCATCACATCGAGGAGCTGGCCGCCATCGGCGTCAAGCCGCCGTCCAGCGTGCCGCTGTTCTACCGCGCCAGTGCGCAACTGCTGACCCAGGCTGACAACGTCGAGATGCTCGGCGGCGAGGGCTCCGGCGAAGCCGAAGTCTGTCTCGTCAGCGATGGCGATGGCCGGCTGTGGGTGACGCTGGCCTCCGATCATACCGACCGCAAGCTGGAGGCCGTAGGCGTGGCCGAGTCCAAGCAGCTCTGCGCCAAGCCGATTGCGCTACAGGCCTGGCCGCTGGATGAGATCCGCGATCATTGGGATGCGCTGGAACTCGAAAGCCGAATCGAGGAGGACGGCCACACGGTCGTCTACCAGCAAGGCACGCTGGCCGAGTTGCTGGATGTCGATACGCTGCTGGCCAAGCTGCCCGCCGCGCTCAAGCACGGCGAATCGCTGGCACCCAACACGCTGCTGCTGTGCGGCACGGTACCTGCCATCGGCGGTATCCGGCCCAGCCCACGCTTTTCGATGACGCTCAGCGATCCGGTCCTGAATCGTCGCCTGAGTCACAGCTACACCGTCATCGAACTCGAGGTCGCCCAATGAGCCAGACCGATGCTGCCAGGACTTTCTGGAATCATCCTCCGCGCCAACGCCGTCTGGCCGACTGGCAGGCGGCGATCGACGGCGGCGACTTCACCCCCGCCCAGGCGCTCGAGGCACTGATCGAGCGGGCCCGATCGCAAGCCGACGTCACCGCCACGGCCTTCACCGAATTCGATGTCGAAAAGCTGCGTGACCGGCTGGCGCGCATCGATCAGACCGAACCACTGGCCTGTCTGCCGGTCAGCGTCAAGGATCTGTTCGATGTTCGGGGCGAAGTGACCAGAGCCGGATCCCGCGTGCTGGGTGACAGCAGGCCCGCCAGCGACGATGCCGCCGCCGTCGAACGTCTGCGTCGTGCCGGTGCGCTGCTGACCGGACGCACCAACATGAGCGAATTCGCGTTCTCCGGGCTCGGTCTCAACCGGCACTACGGCACGCCGCCCAACCCATTCGATGGCGAACGCATCACCGGCGGCTCGACCTCCGGCGGCGCGGCTTCGGTCGCCTTTGGTCTGGCGGCGGCAACGCTGGGTAGCGACACCGGCGGCTCGCTGCGGATTCCCGCCGCGTTCTGCGGGCTGACCGGCTTCAAGCCCAGCCAGCAGAGCGTGCCCGGCGAAGGTGCCTACCCGCTCGCGCCGAGCCTGGACTGCGTCGGCCCCATCGCGCCCAGCGTAGACTGCTGCGCCCGGCTGTGGTCGATACTGGCGAACCGGCCGCTGCCGGTGTTGGATGCCACGCCGCGACCGCTGCGGCTGGTGATCCCGGAGGGAGGCCTGTTGAACGAGCTCGACGACGCGGTTCGTGCTGGCTTCGAAGCGGCAGTCGCCGCACTCGAGACACACGGATGCCACATTGATCACCTGCCACTGGCAGCCATCGATGGCGCGCTGGCCATCAATCAGCAAGGCGGCCTGGTGGTACCGGAGGCAGCGGCGCTGCATCGCGACCAGCTCGCACGTGCCGAGGCAGAATACGATCCCTTGATCGCCGAGCGCCTGAACGGCGGCCGGGACATCACCGCTGCGGACTATCTTCAGCGCCTGTGGCCGAGAGCGGGCTGGCAGCGCCGCTTTGGGGCCGAGATGGCGGGATTCGACGCCGTGTTGCTGCCCACGGTGGCAACGCTTCCGCCCAGCCGCGCCGAACTCGAGGATGACGCCGCCGCGTTCCAGCGTGCGAACCGGCTGGCGCTGCGCAACACCAGCGTCTTCAACTATCTCGACGCCGCCTCGATCTCGCTACCCTACTTTCCGGCGGGGGCCGGCTTGCCCATCGGACTGATGCTGTCGCGGCCCCAGGGCGACGATGCCTTGCTGTTGCAGCATGCGTCCGTCGCGGAAGCGATGTTGCAGGACAACGATCAATCCATCTGAGGACAGCGCGTGGACATCAAGACGCTACCGATCGAAGCACTCTCGCCGACGTCATTCGCCCCTTATGGCGATGTAATGGGCTGGTCAGCCGATCTTGCCGAAAGCGAGCCGGGATATCGTTCTACAGCCAGCGATTTCGTCCACCAGCTCAGCTTCGACACCGGCATCGACGGCGGTCCCGCGGAAGTGCTCTGGGTGCATTATCGCGATAACTCATCGCGCATCGACAAGCTGGAGATGCATCAGCTGACCCATCAGGCCGTCGTGCCGATCCATGGCGGCGATCTCGTGCAGATCGTCTGTCTCGATCACGACGACGTTCCGAATATCGATTCGCTGAAAGCCTTTCGGCTGCCTCAGGGCATGGGTGTATCGATGCATCCCGGCTGCTGGCATACCACGAGGGCACTCGACGGCGACGTGACAGCGTTGATGCTGACCCGTCATTCCACCACTCGGGATCTGGTCGCCATGTTGACCGACGGCGCGGCCGGTGGCGAGAGTCGGTTGACACCGCTGCCGGTCACGATCGAGCTGGGTATCTAACGGCGATATCGCCACTCGTCGAGACACATCACGCGCCTATGCCTCAATCACTTCATCAACGTCCGGACCCACGACGAGCGAGACGGCCGATCCTTTCGATCAGCCACAGCGGCGGCATCGCCGGCATGTAGAACGGCGGGATCGACGGGCGAGGTGACGCCGGCGCGCCTTTCAATGCCTCGGGCGGGCGAGTGTCGGCACGCTTCTGCCCGTCCGGGCGGTATCCCGCCAGCATCGTCGCCAGCGCGATCAGCGCAAAGGCGATGAAGCAGAAGGCGTATCCCTGGCCGCCGATCAGATAGCCGGCCAGCGGTGAACCGACGATCTGGCCCACGGCAATCATCAGAAACGGCAACCCAAGACCGATGGCGGGCCGATCCGCGTAGAGCCGGATGCCCCATACGAGGTAGACGCCGGTAAGCATGATGTAGGCGCCACCGAAGAGCGCGGCCGAGACGAGCAGCGCCGGCAGGCTGGAGGGCAGCACGGCGAGCAGGCAGAGCGAGAGCGCCAGCGCAGCGAGCGAGCCGCGATGGACGACATCGAGACCGAGATGCTTGACCAGATCCCCCGCCAGCCCGCCAGCCAGGCCGGCAACGCCGATCAGAATCCAGACGATATTGGCCGTCGCCTGATCGAAGTGCCCCAACGTGACCACGGCCTCGCTCGAGAAGGTCCAGTAGGCGGCACTGGCCGTGCCCATGCCGACGGCAGCCAGGATCAGCATCGCCACGTGGGAGCGCCAGATACCGGCGCCGCGACCTTTATCCGGCGAATCCGATCGGCGATCGCTGGCATCCGCTCGCGGCACGCTGATCGACAGCAGCAGTGCATTCAGCAGCGCGGCGATGGCAAAGGCCGCGTAGGCGATCCGCCATTGTCCGGTGGCGGCAAAGGCCACCGGACCGGAGATCGCGACACCCAGGCTGGTACCGGCGTTGATGACGGTGTTGGCACGCCCCTGATGGGCGGTGGTGATGGTGACGGAGACGGCCTGGGCCATGGGCGGCGACGCCAGCCCGGTACTGGCACCCGCCAGCAGAATGGCGCCGGCCAGCCAAGGTGCGCTGGTGCTGACGGAGATGGCCGCCATGCCCACCGCCGCGATCAGGGCGGCGATGACGGCCACCCGCCGAGCGCCGAGGCGTTCCACCAGCAGCGCGCTGCCCACGATGGCGAGACAGTAGCCTAGATAGGCACCGCTCCCGATGGCACCGGCCATGGCCGAACTCATGCCGACATCCTCGCGCATGCTGGGCAGGAAGAGTCCGTAGGCGAAGCGAGCCAATCCGTAGCTCACCCCGATCAGCATGGTGCCGGCAACGACGAGCCGAAGTTCTTGACGGGTCATATCAGGATCCTTTTTGGCTGGCGCGTCGGACGGTAGCAAGGCCGCGAGACGACGCCCGTGATGTAAAATGATCGTTTTCCTCATGGTCGTGACGAATCCGCCGGCATCGGGCCGGAGAAGCGGATCAGGGTCGTGCCAGACCGTCAGGTCATGCTTGGCCGCGTCAGGACGAGAGCCCTTGGGTGCGTGCGCCCTCGATCAACCGCCGCGCCGCTCGGAGGGCCACGTCCACGGTCGCGCTACCCCGATAGGCCGCGGCGTGGGTCACACCTTCGACCAGCAGCAGAATCGCTTCAGCCAGTTCGTCGTCGCGACATCCGATCTCCGCTTCGACGATCTCTTCGATGCGCTGCCGCAGCCGCGCCTTGTGACGTGTCATAGCCTCGACGATTTCCGGCACGTCACCGCCGGTCTCGGCCCAAACACGCAGAAACAGGCAGCCCCGTGCGCCCTCGTCGACGAACCACGCGCCCAGCGCCCCGAACAGCTCATCCACGCTGACAGCGCTCGCCAGCGAGCGCATGAAACGGCGGTCGCGCTCGTCGAGGACGATCGCCAGCAGGCGGTTCTTGCTGCCGACATGCTTGTAGAGCGTGCGGCTGGAGATGCCGGCGCCGTGAGTCAGCCGGTCCATGCCGGTGGCGGTGAAGCCATGGCGATCGAAGAGCTGCTCGGCGGTCGAGATGAGTCGTGTGCGTATATCCATGTCGGAAGTGTAAAACGATCACTTTACTTGCGCAAACTTCGATTCACCGGATTTCGTTCATCTCCGCTGGTCCGCATGGGCTGGGCGCTTCGCGCAAGGTCGGGTCCGCCCCTTGGCAGGAAAATGCTAAGATGCCGCCCCATTTACCGAAGGCCGCCAACCGTGTCCCGATCCGTTCCCCCTGCTGCTCGATCGCTTCCCGCCTGGTTGTGGCTCTTGGCCTTCGGCCTGGCGGCGATCAACTTGCGTGCGCCGATCGTGGTGATCGGGCCGGTGCTCGAACCGATCATGGGGACACTGGCCATCGGTGCCGGTACGGCGAGCCTCTTCACCACCGGGATGATTCTCTGCTTCGGCCTGCTCTCGCCGCTGGCGCCGGGGTTCGCCGACCGTGTCGGGCTCGATCGTGCCATCGCCTGCGCGATCACCCTGATCGCTGTCGGTGGCGTGATGCGCGGCGTCGAGAGTCTGACGGTCATGCTGCTCGGCACGCTGTGCGCGGGAATGGGTATCGCCTTCGGCAACGTGTTCATGCCGAGCCTGGTCAAGCGCGATCGCGGCGACCGCCTGGGCCGCACCATGGGGCTCTATACGGTGATGATGGGGGTCGGCGCCACGATCAGCGCCGGCAGTGCCATTCCGCTGATGAACCTGTCGGGAAGCTGGTCCACCCCGATCTGGCTGTGGGCCGCCTTCGGGATCGGATCCGCCATCGTGTGGTGGCGCCTGGCGCTCTCGCTGGGGCCCGAGCAATCGGCCGCTACACGGCGGCCGCCGATGTCGCGACTGTTCCGCAGCCCGGTGGCGTGGACCCTGACCCTGTTCATGGGCGCCCAGTCGCTGAGCTTCTACACGCTGCAGACGTGGGTGCCGGCGGTGGCGATCCAGGCCGGCGTGCCCGAGGCGACCGCCGGGATCATGCTGTCGCTGATCAACTTCACCAGTATCCCGGGCAGCTACATCGTCGCCCGACTGGCCTCGCGGCTGACCCATCACAGCCTGCTGGTGCTCGGTCTCTGCTCGCTGGTGGCGCTGGCCCTGCTCGGGCTGCTGCTGGCACCGACTGCCTCGCCGCTGCTATGGGCGCTGTTGCTGGGTGCCGGCCAGGGCGGCTGCTTCGCCTTCGCACTGACCATGATCGTGCTGCGCACCCGACAGCCCCAGCACGCCGCGATGCTCTCGGGGATGTCCCAGAGCATCGGTTATCTGATGGGGGCCAGCGGCCCGCTGCTGTTCGGCGCGCTGCACGGCCTGAGCGGCGACTGGCAGTTGTCACTGATCTTCCTGATCGTGCTGCTCGCCGGCCAGAGCGTGGCCGGCGTGCTGATCGGCCGGCCCAGGATGGTCAAGCTGGGAGACGACTGACCGTCCCGGATGGGCAGACTGGCGGCAAACGCTCACCTCCCTTGTCGGCGATCTCTGATACGCTGGCCGGTCAAATGCGGGCAGACTTCGGGATCGTTCTGCCGCGATCGGTGACGGGAAGAAGCCCATCGGGGCCTCGATCGCCCATCGCACTCATCTCCCCCATCACCGAGCGTCGGGAACCGATATGGACTGGAACGTGGCTTATGTCTGGCTGGCCGTCGCGCTGCTGCTGGGGCTGGCGGAGCTGGCCTCCGGTGCCCTGGTGCTGCTGGCACTGGCGATCGCCGCCGCCACCGCAGCGCTGCTGGCCTGGCTGGGCGCTTCATTGACCTGGCAACTGATCGGCCTGGGGCTCGTCGCCGGGGTGCTGCTGCCGCTGGTCGTCAAGGTGATCCGGCCGTGGTTCTCGCCGCCGGGCGTCGACTACGGCACCACCGGCACCGGCGTCGAGAAGGGCAACGAGTACCGCTCGCTCAAGCGCGATTTCGATGGCGCCAGCGGCCTCAAGATCAATGGCGATTTCTACCGCTTGAGAGTCGCCGACACCGACACGACCGAACTGCCGCTGGGCAGCCCGGTCATCTTTCAGCGTTTCGACGGCACCGAGGCCATCGTCACGCTGAAGCGCCCAACGGAGTGACCAACATGGATTTCCTCGCCAGCCCGGGGCTGATCATCAGCCTGATCATCGTCGCCATCGGCGTGCTGCTCATCGTCAAGGGACTGGTGATCGTTCGCCAGTCGGAGGTGATGGTGGTGGAGCGCCTGGGCTCCTTCAATCGGCTGCTGGAGAGCGGGATCAACTTCATCATTCCGTTCATCGAGCAGCCCCGCGCCATCAGCATGATCCGCTACCGCAAGCAGGGCGAAGAGTACTACCCCATCGCCACCGACGAGATCCGCATCGACCGCCGCGAGACGGTGATGGACTTCCCCGGTCAGCCGGTGGTCACCACCGACAACGTGACGGTCACCATCAACGGCGCGCTCTACTATCAGATCATCGACCCCAAGCGGGCGGTCTATGAAGTCGCCAACATGAGTCAGGCCGTCGAGGTGCTGGCCAAGACCACGCTGCGTTCGGTGGTGGGCAAGATGGAGCTCGACAAGCTGTTCGAATCCCGCGCCGAGGTCAACAACGCGATCCAGTCCGCCATGGAGGAGCCGGCGTCCAAGTGGGGCGTGAAGATCTCCCGCGTCGAGGTGCAGGACATCGCCATGCCGGAAGAGGTCGAGAGCGCCATGCGCCTGCAGATGGCCGCCGAGCGTAAACGCCGCGCCACCGTGACCGAAGCAGAGGGCGAGAAATCCGCCGCCATCGCCATGGCGCAGGGTCAGCGCGAATCGTCGATCCTCAACGCCGAGGGCGACAAGCAGTCCGCCATCCTGCGCGCCCAGGGCGAGCAGGAGTCGATCAAGCTGGTGCTCAATGCCATCGGCGAGAGCGAGGAGAACAAGCGTACCGTGGTGGGCTATCTGCTCGGCCAGAGCTACATCAAGGCGCTGCCGACCATGGCCAAGGATGGCGAGCGGGTGTTCGTGCCCTACGAGTCCTCGGCGCTACTCGGTTCCATGGGCATGTTCCGGGAAATGGCCGGCTCGCCGGAAGATGCGGTGAGCCAGCACATCAGGAACCGCCAGAGTGGCGCCGACCTGCGCAGCGGCATGGTCGGCGGTGCCGCGGGTCAAGGCTGAGCGGCCGGTTCACGCTTCCAGCTGAAACGGATAGACGTTGCCGATGCCCAGCAGCCGGGTCAGCTCGTCGAGCGCCGTGAGCGTCTCGTCGGCTAGCTGGGGATCGGCGAGGTCGTCCGGGGTCAGGTTGTCGCGATAGTGGCGCTCGACCCAGGCGACCAGATCGGCATACAGCGCATCGTTCAACAGCACCCGTCCGCTCAGCGCCTGGCGCTCCGCCGCCGAGAGCACCACGCGCAGGCGCAGGCATGCCGGGCCGCCGCCGTTGCGCATGCTCTGCTTGACGTCCTTGACCGTGACTTCGCTGATCGGGTTATAGCCCGCCAGCAGTAGATCCTGAATCGTTCGCCACACCGCCTCGTTCTCCTGACACTCCCCCGGCACCACCAGCGTCATGCTGCCATCCGGATTCGAGAGCAGCTGCGAGTTGAACAGATAGGTCGAGACCGCGTCCTCGAGGCTGATCGCCTCGCTGGGCACCCGTACCGGGATCAGCGGCGAAGTCATTCGGGCGCGCAGCGCCTCCAGCGTCTTCTCTTCGTCGAGAAACGCCATCTCGTGGTAGAGCAGCACCGGCCCGTTGCCCACCGCGATCACGTCGTTGTGGAAGACACCGGCATCGATGGCATCCGGATGCTGCTGGGCGAAAACGGCCCGGGCATCCCCGAGGCCATGCTGGCGCGCGATCGCCTGACTCGCTTCCAGCGTCTGGCGGGCCGGATAGCGCAGGGGAGCGCGCTCGCCACCGAAGGCCTGGCGGCCGTAGACGAACAGGTGCACGCCGGCCTCGCCGTACTCGCCACACAGGCGAGTGTGGTTGGCCGCGCCCTCGTCGGAGAACGCCGGCGTCGCCGGCAGCTGGGCGTGATGCACGAAATGGCGCTCGTCGCGGAAGATGGCGGCCAGCACGCGGCCCGTGGTCTCGGGCTCGAGATAGCGATGAAAGCTCGACTGCAGGTTGGCCGGCGTGAAGTGCACCCGGCCATCCGGCGCATCGGGGCTCGGCGTGATGGTCGCCGCATTGGCGGTCCACATCGACGAGGCCGAACACACCGCGCGCAGAATCTGCGGCGCTTCTCGCCCCGCCCGCGCCAGCACCTCGGCGTTGCTGCCGGAAAACCCGAGCGAGCGCAGCGCGCCCAGATCCGGACGCTGCTGCGGCGGCAGCACGCCCTGGGCGTAGCCGGCATCCATCAGCGACTTCATCTTGGCCAGGCCTTGCAACGCCGCCTCGCGCGGGTTGGACGCAAGCCCGCCATGGCGCATCGAGGCCACGTTGCCGTGAGCCAGCCCGGCGTAATTGTGGGTCGGCCCCACCAGGCCGTCGAAGTTGACCTCGAGCACGTCGTCCTTCACCGGGTCGCCGCTCATAGCGTGACCCCGGGCGGCAGCTCCGCGGGCAGGGTCAGCGTGTCCGCTTCCATCGAAGCCACCGGATAGGCGCAGTAATCCGCCGCGTAGTAGGCGCTGGGGCGATGGTTGCCGCTGTCGCCGATCCCGCCGAACGGTGCATCGCTGGAGGCGCCGGTGGTCTGGCGGTTCCAGTTGACGATGCCGGCCCGAATCCGCAGCAGGAAATCGTCCCAATCCGCCTGGTCCCCGCCGATCAGGCCGGCGGAGAGCCCGTAGCGGGTGTCGTTGGCCAGTTCGATCGCCTCGTCCCAGCGCTTGTAGCGATGGATCTTGAGCAGCGGACCGAAGTGCTCCTCGTCGGGCACGTCGCAGCCGGTGACGTCGACCAGTCCCGGTGACAACAGGCTGGTCCCCGCCTGCAGCGACTGCATCCGCACCAGTCCCCGCCCGCCTCGGGCCTCGAGATCGCGCTGTGCATCGAGCAGCCCCTCCGCCGCCTGGGGGCTGACCAGCCCGGCGTAGAACGGCGCCGGCTCGCTGAACGGTTCCGCCACGCGCAGTTCGGCCAGCGTGCGTGCGAGCTTTTCGATCAGCCGATCGCCGGCCTCGCCCTCCGGCACGATCAGGCGACGGGCACAGGTACAGCGCTGGCCACCGGAGAGGAAGGCCGACTGCACGACGGTCAGCACCGCCGCATCGAGATCGCGCACGTCCTTGACCACCAGCGGGTTGTTGCCGCCCAGCTCCAGCGCCAGGATCTTGCCGACCTGACCGCCGAACTGGCGATGCAGCAATCCGCCGACCTTGGCGCTGCCGGTGAACAGCAGACCGTCGATATCGGCGTTGCCCGCCAGCGCCTGCCCCACTTCCGCCGCGCCCTGGACCAGGTCGATCACGCCGGCGGGCAGCCCCGCCCGTTCCCAGCACTGCAGGGTCAGGTCGGCGGTCATCGGCGTCTGCTCGCTGGGCTTGAACACCACGCAGTTGCCCGCCAGCAGCGCCGGCACGATATGCCCGTTGGGCAGATGGCCCGGAAAGTTGTAGGGACCAAACACCGCCAGCACCCCGTGAGGCCGATGGCGCAGCACGGCACGCGTGCCGCTGGCGTCGCGGGCGCGCTCGCCGGTGCGCTCGTGATAGGCGGTGAGCGAGATCGCGATCTTGCCGATCATCGCGCCCACTTCGGTGCGCGCCTCCCAGATCGGCTTGCCGGTCTCATGGGCAATGCTCCGGGCCAGCGGTTCACGATTGGCCTCCAGCTCGTCACGAAAGCGCTCGACGATGGCCTGACGCTCGGCGAACGGTCGTCGCCCCCAGCCGGGGAACGCACGCCGCGCCGCCGCGATCGCGTCGTCGACCTGCTCGGGAGACGCCGCCGCGGCCTGCCACAGCAAGTCGCCCGAGATGGGATCGCGCTTGTCGAAACGCGCGGCGGCGCCGTCGATCCAGCGACCGTCGACCAGCAGTTGTTGTTTGGCGTGCATATGTCGCTCCTGATGATTCATGGGTAAGCCGCGAGCCGCGAGCCGCGAGCCGTAAGCCGTAAGCCGTAAGCCGCGAGCCGTAAGCCGTAAGCCGTAAGCCGACATCAAACCACCACCACGAAATCCAACAATCGGTTGTTCGCTTTTGACCTTTCTTACGACTTAAAGCTGGTTTTCCTTACAGCTTATAGCTCCCGGCGCAGCCGGGTTACGTTTCCAGCACCCGCAGCGCGTCGCCGCTGGTCACGCCCAGCCGCTCGGCTTCCGCCGTGGTCAGCGTGATCACTCCGTCCTCGCTGGGGCCACGACCGATCCAGCTGCAGCGAAAGTCGCTCATGCCGGTGGTCGCGGCCATCCAGCCGGGGCGCTCGGGCTGGGCGAGAGAGTCGCCGCTGACTTCCACCGTGACGCAGGAGGAGTGGCGAATGGCGCGGACGTCGTCGATGTAGGCCTCGACCGTGGGGCCACCGTCGAAGATGTCGATGTAGCCTTCCCAGCGCAGCCCCTCCTTCTTGAGCATCTCCAGCGCGGGCCGGGTGTGCTCGTGGACCTGGCCGATGCACTCCCGCGCCGCCTGGGGCAGGAACGGCGTGTAGATCGGGTACTTCGGCATCAGTTCGCCGATGAAGCTCTTCTGGCCCAGTCCGGTGAGCTGATCGGCCTGCTTGAACTCCATCGGGAAGAAGTGGCTGCCGAGGCTCTCCCAGAACGGGCTGACGCCCTCCGGGCTGAACACGCCGCGCATCTCCGCCAGTACCTTGGCCGGAAAACATTCGCGAAACTCCGCCATGAACAGCCAGCGCGCCTTGGAGAGCAGCGTGCCGTTGCGATCGCGGCGATAGGCCGGACGCAGGAACAGCGAGGCGACTTCGGCGTCGCCGGTATGGTCAGAACTCAGAAACAGCGTGTCGATGGTGCGATGCAGGTCGAGCTGAACCGACGAGTGGGCCAGCTTGCCGACACGGTAGTGGTAAAACGGTGTCTCGCGGCCAACCTCGGCCTCGATTGCGCAGCAGCCCGCCAGTTCACCGCTCTGCTCGTCCTCGAGCACGAAGAAGTAGAGTCGTTCCTGCTGGGGAACGCGGCCCTCGAAGGCCGCCACCGCGTTGGCGATCTTGGCAGCCAGGAATTCGCGGCTGTTGGGCAGCGAGGTGAAACCGACCCCGGTCTCCTGGGCCAGCGCCTGCAGCTCGTCGATATCGTGGTGCCCAATGGGTCGCAGCCGCATTACAGTTCTCCCTCGTCCAGCGCGTCTTCGACATTGGGTAGCGCCAGCGGCGCGACCAGTACGGCACGCCCCTCCTCGACGCCAAGCAGCGCCGCCTGCTCTTCCGACAGCAGCAGCTGGCCGGTGGGCGTGAGCGCGTAGCGCGCGACGGTGCAGCGAAAGTCCGCCAGCTGCTGATTGGCCACCATGGCGGGCTCCGCATCCGGCAGCGAGGCCGCCGGGCGGATCCGCACCGGGTGCCAGCCGCAGTGGGTCAGCGTATGCAGACGCTGCCGCTCCCCTCTCACCACCGGTCCGGCGTCGAAGATATCGACGTGGCGCGAGCGCACGAACCCTTCGGCCAGCATCTCCTGCAGCGCCTGCTCGTGGGCCGGATGCTCGCGCCCGATCGCCGCCCGGGCCTGGGGCGTCAACAGCGGCAGATAGAGCGGGAACTGCGGCATCACCTCGGCGATGAAGCTCTTCGAGCGCACGCCCGCCAGCAGGTTGATCTCGTGGTAGCCCTGCTCGAAGAAGTGGCGACCGACGCTGTTCCAGAACGGCGAACCGCCCTCCTCGTCCAGATAGCCCGGGAAGGCGACGCCCAGGGTCTCGGCGAAGCGCTCGGGGTACTGGGCGATGAACATCAGCCGGGCCCGTCGCAGCAGCGTCGCCGCGCTGGTGCCACGGTAGCGGGCGTCCAGCGACAGCGCGCACAGCAGCGAGACTTCCGACATCTCGTGGGAGAGTGACAGGGTCTGCACCTCGTGGCGCAGATTGAGCTGCTGCGAGGCGTGGATCAGGGTTTCCTGGCGATAGGTGTAGTAGGCGTCCTGCGCCCCCGCCTGGGCCCGGATGCTGGCGGTACCGACGATCTCGCCCAGTTCCCGATCCTCGAGCACGAAGGTGTAGAGCTCGTCGCCGGGGAAATCGACGTTATGGGAGAGCGCACGGGTGGAGCGGGCGATGCGCTCTTCCAGCCGGTCGCGATGGGCGGGCAGGTTGGTCAGTCTGGGCGTGGAGCCGCCGGCAAGCCGCTCGATCGCGGCCAGATCGCCCGACCGCGCCGGACGAACCAGCAGATGCCCGACGCTACGCGACGCGCCTTCGTCCATGCCCCCTGAGACAACGTCGGCGTCGATCATGACGGATCGACGAGTTGCCTGATGGCGATCTCGAGCCGCGCCATGCCCTCCTGGATATCCGCCTCCGGGATCACCAGCGACGGCGCCATGCGCAGCACGTTGGGGCCTGCGACCAGAATCATCAGCCCCTGTTCGATGGCCAGCGGCAGGATGTCCCGCGCGCGGCCCTCGAAGTCGTCGCTCATCTCGGCGCCGATCAGCAGGCCCATGCCGCGGATCTCCTTGAACACGCCGTACTTGCGATTGATCACCTCAAGATGCTCGCGGAAGAGCTGATGGCGACGCTCGACGCCCGCCAGCACTTCCGGCGTATCGATGGTGGTCAGCGCGGCCAGACCCACGGCGCAGGCCAGCGCGTTACCGCCGTAGGTGGAGCCGTGAGTGCCCACCGCCAGCGACGGCGCCACGCGATCGGTGGTCAGCATGGCGCCGATCGGGAAACCGCCGCCCAGCGCCTTGGCGGTGGTCAGGATGTCCGGCGTCACCCCGTAGTGCATATAGGCGTAGAGCTTGCCGCTGCGGCCGACGCCGGATTGCACCTCGTCTACGACCAGCAGCGCCTGGTGTCGGTCGCACAGTTCGCGCAGGCCCTGCATGAATTCCGGCGTCGCCGGGGTCACGCCGCCCTCGCCCTGGATCGGCTCGACCACGATGGCACAGGTATCGTCGTCGATCAGCGCGCGCACGCTGTCGAGATCGTTGAACTCGGCATGCACGATGCCGCCCGGGATCGGGCCGAAGCCTTCGGAGTACTTGGGCTGGCCGCCGACGCTGACGGTGAACAGCGTGCGGCCGTGGAACGCCTGCTTGAACGAGATGATCTTGTGCTTGTTCTCGCCGAAGTTGTCGAACGCCCAGCGTCGCGCCAGCTTGAACGCCGCCTCGTTGGCCTCGCCACCGGAAGAGCAGAAGTAGGCCTTGTCGGCGAAGGTCCGCTCGACCATTTGCCTGGCCAGCGCCAGCGCCGGTTCGTTGGTGTAGACGTTGGAGAGATGCCACAGCTTGTTGGCCTGGGTGGTCAGCGCGTCGACCAGCGCCGGATGGCAGTGCCCCAGCGCATTGACCGCGATGCCGCCGGCGAAATCGATGTACTCCTTGCCCGCCTGATCCCACAGCCGGCTCCCCTCGCCGCGCACCGGGATCGCCTGCTGCGGCGAATAGTTGGGGGTCATGTAGCGGTCGAAATCGTCACGCGTCGGGCTCGTGGCCATGTCTCTCTCCCTGGAGGTTTAGGGAAGCACTGCATAAATGCCTGCGCAGGCGAATCGCTGCGTTGCGCGGTGCTGGAGCGCCAGCCCGGTCGAATTCTCACCTACCCATAGGCTCCGGTTCCTGCGCTCCGCGCGTCTTGCGCTTCATCCTGCTCGTCGATTTATTCAGCGTTTCCTTAGGGTTGTTTCAGTTGAGTATAAGGAGGCGGCAGCCGGGCGGCTTTCAGCGATGGGACGGCGAATTGCGAAAAGCGTCCTACGCTGAAAGGCGCCGCGGGGTTGTGTTCGCTGCCAATGCCCCGATGTGGAAGTGTACCCCCGCGACTTTCGTCGGAGCCATCACCCTCGCCTTCGAGACGGCATGGCTGGCGCCGGAACGCGGACCACAGCGCAGGAAAAGGAGAGACCTGATGAAAATCGATCTGACAGGCAAGACCGCCATCGTCACCGGCTCCACCGCCGGCATCGGGCTGGCCATCGCCGAGGGGTTGGCCGACGCCGGTGCGGCCGTCACCGTGACCGGGCGCACCCAGGCGCGGGTCGACGACGCCATCGCCCAGCTCGAGCGCAAGCTTCCGGGCGCAACCGTGGACGGGGTCGCGGCGGACCTGGGGACGGCCGAGGGTTGTCAGGCGCTCATCGACCAGAAGCCCTCCTGCGACATCCTGATCAACAACGTCGGCATCTTCGGGCCCAAGGACTTCTTCGAGATCCCGGATGAGGAGTGGCAGCAGTTCTTCGACGTCAACGTGATGAGCGCGGTGCGGCTGTCGCGTCATTACGCCCAGGGGATGAAAGAGCGCGACTGGGGGCGTATCCAGTTCCTGTCGAGCGAGTCCGCGCTCAACATTCCCGCCGAGATGGTCCACTACGGCATGACCAAGAGCGCGGTACAGTCGATCTCCCGCGGATTGGCCAAGGTGCTCGCCGGCACCCAAGTCACGGTCAACGCCGTGCTTCCCGGACCGACCAAGTCCGAGGGCGTCGGCAAGATGATCGCCGACATCGCCAAGCAGCAGGGCATCAGCGAGGCCGAGGCGGAAGCCAACTTCGTCAAGGAGAACCGGCCGTCGTCGATCATCCAACGCGTGGCCGAAGTCGAGGAGGTCGCCAATCTCAGTGTCTACCTTGCCTCGCCCCAGGCCAGCGCCACCACCGGCGCGGCAATGCGAGTGGAAGGCGGGATCGTCGATACGATGGCCTGACCCCTTCGGGGAGCGGGAAGCTGTAAGCTGTAAGCTGTAAGAAAAAGCCAAACCGAAACCCCATGACCAGAGGGAATCTCGGTTTGGCTTTTTGCATATTGATCGTCGTACACGACGCTCTGAAACGCTGGCGTGCGCAGCCCGTTTCAGCCCTCGTAGCGCTTGAAGATCACGCTGGCGTTGACTCCGCCGAACCCGAAGGCGTTGCAGATGGCGTGTTCCATCGGCATCCGGCGCGATTCGCCGTGGACCACGTCCAGGTCCGCCGCCAGCGGGTCAGGATCGGTGTAGTTGCGGGTCAGCGGTGCAACCTGGTCGCGCAGTGCCAGCAGCGTGAAGATCGCCTCGACCCCGCCGGCGGCGCCCAGCAGGTGGCCTGTGGTCGCCTTGGTGGCGCTGATCGCTGGCGAACGATCGCCGAACAGGCGATGAATGGCGGCCAGTTCGCCGCGATCGCCCACCGGCGTCGAGGTGGCATGGGCGTTGAGATGCTGGATCTCGCCCGCTTCCAGGCCGGCCTGGCGCAGCGCGATCTGCATCGCCCGTGCCGCGCCGGAGCCATCCTCCGGACCCGCCGTCATGTGATAGGCGTCGGACGTGGTGCCATAGCCGACCAGCTCGGCGATGGGCGTCGCACCACGCGCCAGCGCGTGCTCGAGGGTCTCGATCACGATCAGCCCGGCGCCTTCGCCCATGACGAAGCCGTCCCGCGCTCGATCGAACGGCCGCGAGGCCTGCTCCGGGGTGTCGTTGAAATGGCTGGAGAGCGCCTTGGCAGCGGCGAACCCACCCAGGCTGACGCGATCGATACAGGCTTCGCTGCCGCCGCACAATGCCACCTCGGCTTCACCGGCGTGAATCATGCGCGCGGCATCGCCGATCGCCTGCAGGCCGGCGGCACACGCCGTGACCGGCGCGCCGAGCGGCCCCTTGAAGCCGTGGCGAATCGATACCTGGCCACAGGCGAGGTTGGCCAGGAACGAGGGGATGGTGAAGGGAGAGAGTCGACGCGGGCCGCGGCTGTCGGTGGTACGTACCGCATCGGCGATCGCCGGAAAGCCGCCGATCCCGGAGCCGATCAGGGTCGCCGTGCGCTCCTTCTCCGCCTCCGTCTTCGGGAACCAGTTGGCCTGGGCCAGCGCCTCTTCCGCCGCCGCGACGGCCATCTGGATGAAGCGGTCCATCTTGCGCCGCTCCTTCGGGTCCATGGTCGCGTCGGGGTCGAATCCCGCACTGTCCTCGGCGATGGTCGGCACCGGACCGCCGACGCCGGCCGCCAGCCCCTCGACGACTTCCGCCGGTAGCCGGCGCAGACCGGAAGCGCCCGCCAGCAGGCGCTGCCATACCGGTTCGATGCCGCAACCCAGCGGCGAGAGGAGCCCCATACCTGTCACTACGATACGTCGCATGACGATGTCCTTTCAGTCATTGATCGAGTCACTCGCCTCCATGGCGGCGTGGCAGTCGGCGCGCGCCGCTGCTGGCTGCGAGTCGGAAGAATCGCCTCGTTCGAAGGCTTTGCGCATACGTTCGACACGGGCATGAACCGCCGGATTGGCATCGGGCCCCGGGGCCAGGCGCACGTCCCCGGGCGACAGCGGTCGCCCGTGGTGGCGGTCATAGAGGATCGGCTCGACAGGACGCAGGGTCCGTCGATCGATCAGACGGAAACCATTGGCTTCGATCGGCAGATGCTGTTCCCCCCAGCGGTAGAGCATCAGGATGACAGGGGCGAGTTCGTGCCCCTTGTCCGTCAGATGATACTCGTGACGCGGCGGATGCTGCTGATAGCAGCGCTTCTCGAGAAGTTCGTTGGAGACCATGCGCTCGAGGCGTCGCGTCAGCATGCTGGAAGCGATGCCCAGGCCACGCTGGAATTCGTCGAAGCGGCGCGCCCCCTGCATGGCGTCGCGCAGGATCAACAGGGTCCAGCTGTCGCCGACGCACGCCAGTGCGCGGGCCACCGGACAGAGCGATGAGATATCCTGGGTCACTTTCATTATGGAAGCGACTCTACCGAATTTCCTGCGCCAAGGGAAATTCCCGCCGGGCCCGGCATCACGGAATCTCCGTCACCCGGCGGAAGCCGCCGCCGCGAGACGCATGCGCACCCTCGGCAGCCGTTCACCACGACGCTCGATCCACTCCTCGCCGAGGGTTTCCCAGCCATGCCCGGACAGCGAAGGTGCCAACACCAGGCTCGCCTCGATCGACACCGCCGCGCGACCGGCGTCCCGCAGCGCCTCGATGGAGAGCGACAGCAGGCGTGAGCCGATCCCCTGGCGCGCCACCGAGGGCCAGACGTAGAGCGTCTCGATGCGGCCCGCCGACATATCGCGCTCGCAGAAGCCGATACAGTGGCCGTCGCATTCGGCAACCAGCGTGGGGTAGATAGCCTGGCGTGCCGCCCACGCCTCCGCGGTACGCGGCAGTGAGGCGGCCCAGGCCTCGCGCTGGGCCAGCGTGTAGTGGCCCGCGGCCCCCTCCATGATCGCGTGGTGGAAGACCTCGGCCTGATCCGAGGCATCCCTGGGCAGGGCCTGGCGAAAGCGGGTTCGTTCGAGCATGGCGATCACTCCTGCCATCGGAGACGACATCGCGACTGTCTCAAGCCGTGACGGCGTCGACCAACCTTTCAAAGCGTGGAAATCGCAGGGCGATATCACTCGCCGTCGCGATCACGTCGTGCGACGGGGCGTTGCACATCGTCAGCACCAGGAAGTCGGGCTCCGGGCCGATATCCAGCCAGTGTGGCAGCCCTGCCGGCACCGAGATCAGGTCGCCCCGGTCGCAGCCGACGACGTAGACCCGATGGTCGAGGTGGAAATAGAAGATCGCCTGGCCTCTCAGAAACAGATGCCAGGCCTCCTCGTCGCTCGCCGACTCGGTGCACAACAACTCCCGCCGGAGCTCGAGATCGGGATATTGCGGACTCATGCCGCGCAGGTCGCAGTATCGGCGGCCGCTCAGCTGCTGGATTTCCGCCGCCGTGTCGTTGTTCAGCACCATGAGTTGCCGACGATCGACGCCGACCGGTAGCTCCGTCAACTCGCGCCGATCGAAATAGACCTCGATGGAGCCGAGTTCCAGTGCGATACGATAGGCATCGTGGCTGCTCAACAGCGGCTGATCCCCATCCGCCTCGTGATAAACGTGCAAGAAACTCATCCAACACCTCTCCTTGGTATCATGCGAGTTTTCAAAGGGCCGACGCGCCCGCCACGCGAGCGCTCATGCAGTATGGCACCGTTATGAAATTTCACCTCTGGAACTGGCTTCACGATGCAATCGCCTCCCTTTGACGCCCCGCCCGCCGCAAGCACCTTCCCGCTGGAGGCGATCGGTCACGTGGCCAGCGACTATCCCGACAAGTTCGGCATCCCCCGGCAGCCCGGGCTGGCTCCGTCGGCGCGGGCGATTCTCTATCTGACACCGCCATTCGACGATCCGCTTGCCGTGGAGGGCATCGAGGCGATGAGCCATCTCTGGCTGACGTTCGTCTTCGATCGCAGCCCCACGACATGGAAGCCCCGGGTTCGACCACCGCGCCTGGGCGGCAATCGCCGTGTCGGCGTGTTCGCCAGCCGGAGCACCCACCGTCCCAATCGGCTTGGCCAGTCGCTGGTGGAGCTGGTCGGGGTGGAGTGCACCCCGCGCCCCGCTCTCGCCCGCGCGCCGATCGCCGGTTCCCGCCTCGCCGGCTGCGAGAGCCGGGTCAAACTGCACTTGCGGGGGCACGATCTGTGCGATGCCACCCCGATCCTCGACATCAAGCCGTATCTCCCCTGGGCCGAGTCCCGCCCGGACGCCAATGCCGGTTTCGCCCCCGCGTCGCCGCCCCGCTACCGCGTCGTCTTCGACGCCGCGGCCGACGAGGCGCTTCGTCGGCATCCCGACGGTGACGCGCTGGCTCGGCTGATCGAGGAGGTGCTGAGTCAGGATCCGCGCCCTGCCTACCACGGCAGCACCGCGACCCGGCAGGACGCGTCGAAGCGTTATGGCGTCCTGCTGCGCGACGTCAACGTCCGCTTTCGTGTCGACGAGCGCGATGGCGACACCGAGATTGGGGTAGAGGCGATCGAGTCGCGCTGAACGGCTCAGCGCAGCGATCGCTCGAGCACCAGGCTGGCCGGCTCGCCCGGCGTGTCCTCCAGCGTGCCGACCTCGCGAAAGCCCAGCTTGTGCAGGACCCGGATCGACTTCGCGTGATGCGGGCGAACCAGGCCGTAGACCCTGTCCGCCGCCAGTCGCTCGACGGCATGGTCGATCGCGCCCTGGCCCATCTCGGTGGCGTACCCCTTGCCCCAGGCGGCGGGGGAGAAGCGATATCCCAGGTTCAGAATCCACCCCCATCCCGCCTCTCTCGTCCAGCCGAGGCCGCCAAAGCCGATGACGCCCCCCGGATTCGCCTTCTCCTCGATGGCCCATATCCCGAAACCGTGGCGCTGCCAGTGATCGAGCCACCCGCCCAGCACCGCCATCGATACCGCGGCATCGGCGTGGGGCCCGGCCGGGTTGAAGCGGTGAGTCTCCGGATCGCCATAGATGGCGAACAGCCGCGGCCCGTCGGCGCTATCCGGCTTTCTCAGGATCAGTCGGTCGGTCTCATGGCGTGTCATCGATCACCTCGTGATGGATCTTGCGGCGGAGTGACATCCCGCCGACATCGCCGGCGCTGGCAAGCCTGCCCCGATGCCGCTAGGCTGGCGAACTTCGATGAAAGACTGGAGTGCCCTCGATGCGAAAGTCGCTGATCCCCCTGTGCCTGTCGGCCCTGACCCTGTTCTCGCTGCCGGCGCTCGCCGATGCCGATCACCCCCAAGTGCGTCTGCAGACGAGTCAGGGCCCCATCGAGGTGGAGCTCGACACCCAGGCGGCGCCCAGGACGGTGGAGAACTTCCTGCGGTACGTCGATGAGGACTTCTACACCGGCACGGTCTTTCACCGTGTCATGCAGGACTTCATGATCCAGGGCGGCGGCATGACGGCGGATCTCGAGCCCAAGGATACCCACGCCCCGATCCCGCTGGAGAGGAGCGGTCTCGACAACACCCGCGGAACCATCGCCATGGCGCGTACCGCCAATCCGGATTCCGCCACCAGTCAGTTCTTCATCAACCTGGTCGACAACAGTGCGCTGAATTATCGCGATCTCTACAATCCGGGCTACACGGTATTCGGTCATGTCGTATCCGGCATGGACGTGGTCGACGAGATCGCCGAAACGCCGACCGGACGCCAGGGCCCCCACGCCGACGTGCCCAGGACGCCGATCACCATCGAAAGCGTAAAGCGCATCGACTGACGATGGCGTAAGGCGCTAAAAGGTCTTTACTACAGCGTCCGACTAGCAGGAAGCCCCGGCGTTGTCACGTCGGGGCTTCCAATGGGAATCAATTCTCAAGAAGCGCTGCAACAATCTCCGAGCGGAGCGAAGTGCAAGGCGTACGGCGCGCAGGCATTGAGACAGCGTTTCTAGAAGGTCATGCCCAGACGCCGCCCCACCTCTTCGTAGGCCTCGATCACACCGCCCAGGCCCTGGCGGAAGCGATCCTTGTCCAGCTTCTCGCGCGTCTCGGCGTCCCACAGTCGGCAACCGTCCGGCGAGAACTCGTCGCCCAGCACGATCTCACCCTCGAAGAGACCGAACTCGAGCTTGTAGTCCACCAGTAGCATGCCACCGTCGAGGAACAGCTGCTTGAGCACGTCGTTGACCCGGAACGTCAGCGTCTTCATGGTCGCCAGCTGCTGGGGGGTTGCCCAGCCGAACGTCTCCGCCAGCGACTCGTTGATCATCGGATCGCCCTTCTCGTCGTTCTTCAGAAACAGCTCGAAGGTCGGCGGATTCAAGGCGATGCCCTCCTCGACGCCAAGGCGGCGAACCAGGCCACCGGCGGCCAGGTTGCGCACCACGCACTCCACCGGAATCATCTCCATCTTCTTGACCACGCACTCGGTGTCCGACAGCAGCTGCTCGAAATGCGTGGGGATGCCGGCCGCCTGGAGTTTCTCCATGATGAACGCATTGAACTTGTTGTTGACCATTCCCTTGCGCTCGAGCGCCTCTTTCTTCTTGCCGTCGAAGGCGCTGGTATCGTCGCGGAAGTGCAGGACGAGTCGCTGCGGGTCGTCGCTCAGGTAGACCGACTTGGCCTTGCCGGCGTAGAGAAGATCGCGTTTTTGCATGGAGCTGTCTCCGTCGCGGCCCCGTGGGGCAGCAGGTTCGTGAAGAGGATATTGAAGCGTGGTGCGGCGACGGGGTGGACAGGTGCCAACGTCACGCCACCTGCTGCCAGTCGATGCCCCGATCCTGGGTCGAGACCAGCAGACGCGATTCATCGCCGTCGAGCAATGGCACCAGCGCCTCCAGCACCCGCTCGGGGTGGTTATTTTGCGCCGACAGGTGCGAGCAGACAATCCGCTGCAGCCGATCGAGCCCCAGCCGACGCAGCAGGTCCGACGCCTGAGCGTTGGCCAGATGCCCCCAGCGGCCGGCGACGCGCCGCTTGAGATGGGGCGGGTAAGGCCCCTCGGCCAGCATCCGCGGATCGTGATTGCACTCGAGGAACAGCGCATCGCAGCCGCTGAAGGCGTCGACCACGTGGGACGTCGGGTGGCCGAGGTCGGTCAGCACGCCGAGACGGCGACCGTGGGCGCGAAAGCAGAACTGGATCGGCTCGCGGGCATCGTGGGGCACGGTGACCGGATCGATCTCCAGCCCGCCGATGGCGAAGCGTGCCTGCGGGACCAGCAGCTGATGGCTGGGCACCTCGCCGAGCTTGCCGGAGAGCCAGCTGCCGGCACTGAGATAGACCGGCAACTGATGACGGCGCGCCAACGCCCCGACCCCGGTGATATGGTCGCTGTGCTCGTGGGTGACCAGCACGGCGGCCAGCTGGCGCGGGTGGACGCCGACGCGGGCGAGGCGTTTCTCCGCCTCACGCACGCCGAAACCGCAATCCACCAGCACCAGGGTCTCGCCGTCGCTGACCAGGGTCGCGTTGCCCTTGCTACCGCTGCCCAGCGAGGCGAAGCTGAGCCCGGTGGCAGGGCGGCCCTGCGTTGAAGAGGGCTGCCCGGGCATCGACGGCAGCGGCATCACCGCAGCGTGGACGCGATGGCATCCAGCAGCTCCCGTGCCGCGGCGGGCTCGACCGGCTGCCCATCGGCGCCGGCCACCGTCACCACGCTGTTGCCGGCATTCGAGTCGAGCTGGAGACGATAGTGGTTGGGCTGCGGGTCGCTGCCGAACCAGTCGAACCAGCCACCGTCATCCGCGTCCAGCGGCAGATAGTCGATGAAGAACTGGCCCGCGCTGCGGTTCTGGTCGGTCACCGTCAGGCGGTTGTCGTCGAAGCCATTCTGCAACTGATAGTAGAGTTCGGACCAGGCGCGTTCGCCATCCAGCGCCAGATCGAGCTCCCAGTTGCCGCCGCGATTGCGCAGTTTCACCCGTTCGCTCTGATCGAGCGGCTGGGCGGCCAGCGAGACGCCGCTGTCCGCGGTGTGGTTGCTATCCAGGTAGGCCTTGATCGAACTCAGGCACTGGGCACTGCCACCGATGTCGCAGCGGACTTCGCTGGTGCCGCTACGCAGGCCCTGGCGCAGGCTCACGTTGCCCTGGGCGGTTTCGATACGGCCACCGGCGGCATCGATCGCCGTCGGGTTGACGCCGTGATCGACGGCGAAGCCCTGCAGCCGCGGCCACACGCTGGCCGGCGCGGCATCGACCAGCAGCCAACGCTCGCTCCCCGCCTGGCGCAGCTCGGCATAGGGCTGCTCATCGCTCTGGCCCGATGCCAGCGGTTGCGGACGAGGCACATCGTCGACGGCGTCCGACGCGGAGAAATCGCTGTCGGCCTGGGGCACGGGCATCGAATCCTGGTAACGCACCTGATCGCGCGACGCCGGCAGCTCCAGCGGCTTGGCCATCTCCGCCTTCTGATACTCGGCATTACGGTCGTAATAGTAACCGTCCTGGAAAAGTCCGCAGCCGGACAGGGCCAGCGACGAGCACAACATCAGAGGCATCCATTTGAGGATGGGCTTCATGCATCCACCTTTGTTTGAAGCAATGGGCTGATTGGCGATTCGAACCACGTCGGCAGATTTCACTTCGTTTCGATATTGGCGAGCTGCAGCGCTTCGCCGACGTTGCCGTGATAGCGCTCGGACAGCCAGGTCAGCGGCAGCCGGATCCCGGTCTCGGCATACCCCATGCGATTGAGCGCCCACTTGACCGGAATCGGGTTGGATTCGATCCCCAGCGCCGTGTGCAGCGGGGCGAGGCGCGCATTGATCTGGTGCGCCTTCTCACGCTGGCCGCTGGTCGCTGCGACGCAGAGATCGTGCATCGACTTTGGCGCGACGTTGGCGGTGACCGAAATGTCGCCATGACCGCCCATCAGCATGAAATCGCAGGCGGTGGCGTCGTCGCCGGAGTAGAGCGCGAAGCCGCTGCCCTCGAGACGATCGATCAGTTCCTCGGCACGTTCCAGGTTGCCGGTGGCATCCTTCAGGCCGACGATCCGCTCGAGCTCCGCGAGCCGGAAGACCGTCTCGTTGTAGATATCGGAGCAGGTCCGCCCGGGAACGTTGTAGAGGATGATCGGCAGCTCGCTCGCCTCGGCGACCGCCTTGAAATGCTGATACAAGCCTTCTTGGGTCGGCTTGTTGTAGTAAGGCGCCACCGAGAGACAGCAGTCGGCGCCCACTTCACTGGCGTAGCGAGCCAGTTCGACCGCTTCCGCGGTGTTGTTGGCTCCCGTGCCGGCGATGACGGGGATCCGGCCGTTGACCTCTTCGACCACCGTGCGGATGACGTCGAAATGCTCGGCAAACGACATGGTGGTCGGCTCGCCGGTGGTACCGGCGGCAACAATGGCGTCCGTGCCGTGATCGAGATGGAAATTGACCAGGCGGCGCAGCGCCTCCCAATCGATCTCGCCACCGGCTTTCATCGGCGTCGCCATGGCAACGATACTGCCTGTGATCATCTTGCAGCTCTCTCTCTGTGACCGGATGGGCGGCCGGCCGCCTTGCCCAATCGATATCGAACGACCGGAAACCGAATTGCCGGCCGGATGCACCCCGGTGCCTGAGTCATTGGCGTGCCCTCCGCAGGCCAGGCCAACGCTTCCCGGTTCCGGGCTCCAGCACGTCGGACATGATGTCGATGCGGTCATGGCGCCTGCCCAGGCGCGATTTCACGCCCCCAGATGGTACTCAGGCAGCTCCAGCGTGTACAGCCGCCAGGTTGGCTGTCGCCGCGATCGTCGCGACCTCCGGCAACCGGCAAGGTATCGGCTACCGAGCATTGACCGCCAGGATCGGCTATCGTTCGCCACTCACTTCCCGGTTTCGGAGCGCCTAATGACACTCAGCGTTGGACAACCCGTAGAAGACTTCTCCGCCGAAGCGACCGGCGACACGCCCTTCCGACTCGGCGACTATCGCGGCAAACAGGTGGTGCTCTACTTCTACCCCAAGGACAGCACGCCCGGCTGTACCACCGAGGGTGGCGACTTCCGCGACAGGATCGGCGAGTTCGAGGCCGCCAATACGGTCGTCTTCGGTGTCTCGCGGGACGGCCTCAAGTCCCACGAGAACTTCAAGGCCAAGCAGGGCTTCCCGTTCGAGCTGATCTCCGATCGCGACGAGGCGATCTGCCGCCAGTTCGACGTGATCAAGCTCAAGAAGATGTACGGCAAGGAGCACCTGGGCGTCGAGCGCAGCACCTTCCTGATCGACGCCGACGGCAAGCTCGCCCGCGAGTGGCGCGGCGTCAAGGTCCCGGGCCACGTCGAC
>NZNW01000058.1 GCA_002695065.1 Salinicola sp.
GCCGGCATGCCGGCCTCGGCGGTGGCCTTGATCAACGGCTTGAGCCGGATCAGGCCATCGACCAGAGAGTATTCGCTGTGGACACGAAGGTGAACGAAGGGTGTTGTCATGACGAACTCGAGTCAGGCGGCGAATGGATGATTCGGATATCAGGCAAGCGCTCCCGTCATGTGGACGGCAACGCCGTTGACGGATCGACGTGGCCCGCGCATCGGCAGGACAAGCATGCCCAAAGGCGGTACGGGCCACAATGGGTCTATCGGCCAAATCGGGCGCTCACACCCCGGCGAGCCGTTCTCTAACCGGCGCGAAGGAACTGCGATGCTCCACCAGCGGGCCCAGTCGGGCCAGTGCCTCGAGGTGTTCCGGCGTCGGATACCCCTTGTGGCGACGAAAGCCATATTCCGGATGGCGCGCATCGAGGGCCAGCATCTGCGCGTCCCGGGCCACCTTGGCCAGAATCGAGGCCGCACTGATGGCAGGGTGCCGGAGATCGCCCTTGACCACGGCCTGTCCCGGGCAGGCATGACCGGGCAGCCGATTGCCGTCGACCAGCAGATACTCGGCCGGTGTCGGCAGCGCATCGATCGCCCGCCGCATCGCCAGATGCGTGGCGTGATAGATGTTGAGCGAGTCGATCTCCCGCGGCGAGGCCTCGGCTATCGAGAACGCCAGCGCGCATTCGCGAATCCGGAGATCTAGCGCTTCGCGACGCGCGGCACTCAGGCATTTGGAGTCGGTCAGTCCGTCGATCGGGCACTCGGGATCGAGGATGACGGCGGCGGCCACGACCGAGCCGATCAACGGCCCCCGCCCCACCTCGTCGACACCGGCGATCAGGTGCCCCTCGTACTCGATGACGATGTCCGGCCAGACGGATGGCGAAGATTTCAATGGCATGGCGTCTCTCATTCACCATTCCCGAGCGCGAGATCCAGCGCCCCGTGCTCGACCAGCGACGTGATGGCGGTGGCAGCTCGCTCGCTGGCACCGCGCTGCAGCTCGGCGTGCATCGCCGCGAAGCGCCGTTCGAGTGCCGACCGTACCGACTCATCCTCGAACCAGGGCAGCAGCGTCTCGACCAGCGACTCGGGGGTCACCGCATCCTGGACCAGCTCCGGCACCAGGGTTTCCTGCGCGATCAGGTTCGGCAGCGAGATCCAGCGCGTCTTGACCAGCCGCTGCGCCAGCCAATAGGTGGCTGGCGCCATGCGGTAGGCGACCACCATGGGACGGTGGCAGAGCATGGTCTCCAGCGCGGCCGTGCCGGACGTCAGCAGCACCGCATCGGCGGCCGTCATCACCTCCCGCGAGCGGCCCTCGACGATCACCGTGTCTGCAGCCAGATCGGGGAATTGCGCGAGCAGAGCCTCGAGCTCCCGCTGCCGCTCGGGAGAGGCGGCAGGGACGGCCACCTGCAACGCACCGAGGCGCTGGCGTAGCGCCGAGGCCGCGCGCAGGAACATCTCGCCCAGAAAACGGATCTCGTTGCCGCGCGACCCGGGCAGCACGGCCAGGGTCGGCACATCGGGGGCGAGTCCGAGTTCGCGCCGCGCCGCGCCGCGATCGTTGACCAGCGGCAGCTCATCGGCCAGCGGATGGCCGACATAGGCGACCGGCACGCGATGTTCGGCGTAGAAGTCGGCCTCGAACGGCAGAAAGGTGAGCATGCCATCGACCGCCTTGGCGATCGTCTTCACCCGCCCCTGTCGCCAGGCCCAGACCGAGGGACTGACGTAGTGGGCGGTACGCACGCCCTGATCGTGCAGTTGGCGCTCGAGGCCGATGTTGAAGTCCGGTGCGTCGATGCCGACCATGATGTCGGGTCGCCAGGCCAGCGCGTCGCGCTTGAGATGACGACGCACCTTGACCAGGCCCGGCAGGTGCTTCAACACCTCGACCAGGCCCATCACCGAAAGGGTTTCCAGGGGATAGAGCGAATCGAGCCCCTGTGCCTGCATCCGCGGGCCGCCGATACCACGGAACTCGATGTCCGCGTGGCGGCGCTTCAACGCCTGCATCAGCCCGGCGCCGAGAATATCGCCCGACAGCTCCCCGGCAACGAGATAGACCCGCATCCGCTCTCTCCTAGCGGATGATACCGCGCTGGGAAACCTTGAGAGAATCGATGAAGCGGCGCGTCTCGTCGAGCGAGAAACGGCTCTCGATCTCGCCGACGGCCTGCTCGAGCGTCAGCCCCTTGCGATAGACCAGACGGTACGCTTCACCCAGTGCCTTGATCGCCTCGGCGGAGAAGCCACGGCGCTTGAGGCCGATGGAGTTCAGCCCGTGGGGCGCCGCCGGGTTGCCGTTGACCATGATGAAGGCCGGAATGTCCTTGGTGATCGCGGAGCAACCGCCGACCATCGCATGCTCGCCCATATGGGCGAACTGATGGATGGCGGACAGCCCGCCGATGATGGCGAAATCCCCCAGGGTCACGTGGCCGGCCAGCGTGGCCTGGTTGGCAAGAATGCAGTCGTTGCCGATCAGGCAGTCGTGCCCCACGTGGGAGTAGGCCATGAACAGGTTGCGGTCGCCGATGGTGGTGACACCGCGATCCTGGATGGTGCCTCGATGGATCGTCACGCTCTCGCGCACGACGTTATCGTCTCCCATCTCGAGCCGCGTCGGCTCGCCGGCGTACTTCTTGTCCTGACAGTCTTCTCCGACCGAAGCGAACTGAAAGATCCGGTTGCGCTTGCCGAGTCGAGTCGGCCCCTTGAGCACGACGTGCGGCCCGATCACGCTCCCGGCCCCGATCTCGACGTCAGCTCCGATCACGCTGAATGGACCGACTTCGACGTCATCGGCCAGTCGGGCAGAGGGATCGACGATGGCGGAGGGATGAATCAAGCGATTTTCCTCTCGGCGCAGATGATTTCCGCCTCGCAGGCCAGTTCGTCACCAACCGTTGCCCGGCAAGCGAACTTCCAGATGCCTCGCTTGCCCTTGATGACATTGGCCTCGAGCCGCAGTTGATCTCCCGGCATGACCGGACGCTTGAAGCGTACGTTGTCGCTACCGACGAGATAGTAGACATAGCCGTCTGCCGGCAGTTTGTTGACGGTCTTGAAGCCGAGAATGCCGCAGGCCTGAGCCATCGCTTCGATGATCAGCACACCGGGCATGATCGGGTGATGAGGGAAATGACCGTTGAAGAAAGGTTCGTTGATGCTGACGTTCTTGTACGCCACGATCGATTCGCCAATCGTGATTTCCATCACGCGATCTACCAGTAAAAATGGATAACGATGCGGTAGATATTCGCGAATCTGGTTGATGTCCATGATCATCAATACAACCTCTGAAATAACGAAATGCCCGCCACGAAGGCAGGCACAGGGCGGCAAAACGGCGTTCACCCGTGTGGGCGGGCATTATACAGGCGCACATGGCGACCGCCAGCCTTTCGGCGCGCTACGGGGATGGGCTCCCAAGCTCTTCAGCTATCGCGGATATCCCGCTCGAGACGCGTCAGCCGCTTGGCGATTTCGTCGAGTTGCTTGAAGCGTACAGCGTTCTTCCGCCACTGACTATTCGACATCGAGCCGGTACCGGAGGAGTAGACGCCGGGTTCCAGTATCGAGTTGGTGACCAGGCTCATGCCGGTCACCTGAACCCCGTCGGCCAAGGTGAGATGGCCTGAGAGCCCGACCCCGCCGCCGAGCAGACAGTGACGGCCGACCTTGGTGGAACCCGCGATGCCCACACATCCCGCCAGGGCGCTGTGGTCCCCGATCTGCACGTTGTGGGCGATCTGGACCTGAGAGTCGATCTTGACCCCGTTTCCGATCTGCGTATCGCCCAGCGCACCACGATCGATGCTCGAGCAGCTGCCCACCTCGACGTCGTCACCCAGCATGACACCGCCGAGCTGCGCGATCTTCTCCCACTGCGCGCCGTCGTGGGCGAAGCCGAAGCCGTCGCCACCGATGACACAGCCACTGTGGAGGATGGCGCGCTCGCCCACGATCACACCGTGGTACAGCGTCACGTTGGCATGCAGGCGAGACCCGCGGCCCACCGTGGTGTCGGTACCGATGAAGCACCCTGCGCCGATCACGCAGTCGTCGGCGATATCGACACCGTCCTCGATGACGCAGTGGGCGCCGACCTCGACGCGCTCGCCGAGCCGGGCCCCCGGCGAGACGACTGCCGTCGCGTGCACGCCACGAAGCGGCTGATTGACCAGCGGGTCGAACAGTCGCGACAACTTGGCATACCCCAGGTAGGGGTTCTCCAGCTCCAGCCGCGGACACGGGCAGCTGTCGCCATGGGCGGGATGGACCAGAACGGCACCGGCACGAGTCGCTGCCAGATACTTCAGGTACGCCCGGTTGGCCAGGAACGCGAGATCCGTCGGACCGGCATCGGCCAGCGTCGACAGACCGTCGACACGCAGATCCGCGTCGCCGACCAGGCGTGCATCCAAACGCTTGGCGAGTTCGCCAAGCGTATAAGAGCGGGAAGTCTCTCTCTTCATGAGCGGGCGCCGGATTGAATCATCAGTTGAGCGAATTGAAGATCTTCGTCACTTCGGGGGTGATATCGAGGCTGTCACCCGAGTAGACCACGGCGTCGCGATCCACCACCATATCCAGGTCATGCTCGTCGACGACCCGCTGAATGGCCTGATCCAGCTTGGGCTTGGCGCCTTTCAGATACTGCTGCTCGGCCTGCTGCTGCGCCTGGGAGATCTGTCCACGCAACTGCTGGAACTGACCGCCCTTCTGGCGCAGTTGCTGGGTCACCGAGTTGCGCTCGGACTCCGACATCACGTCGCCATCTTTCTGCAGACGCTGCTGCAGCTGCTGCAGCTCCTGGCTCAGCGACTCCGCCTGCTGCTGCTGGGAGCTGATGCGGTTCTTCAACTGGTTCATCGATGCCTGGGCGGAGTTGGAGGACATCAGCGCCTCGCGCCAATCGAGGACGCCCACTTCTGTCGCCATCGCGGGGACGGAAACCATCGTCAACAAACCTAGCCCGAGAACTCCTGCTATCTTGCGCATGCGGCATCTCCTTGGAACGAGCCTGACTTAACCATCTGAAACATCTGAATTCGAATTCGCGACGTCATCGGGACGTCGCGAATTCACCGCGCTTGAATTAGAAAGTCTGGCCAAGCGAGAACTGGAAGACCTGGGGATCGTCCCCATCCTTCTCGTTCAGCGGCTTGGCGACGCTGAACGTCAACGGTCCCACCGGGGTCAGCCAGGACAGCCCCAGGCCCACGCTGTAGCGCAGATCGTCGAGATGGACACCGCTGTTGCAACTGGAGGGGCCATCGCCAGGCACCACTTCGTAGCAATCGGTCAGGAAGGTGTTGCCGCCATCGAGGAAGATGCTGGTCTGCAGCGAACGGCGGTCCTCGACCCACGGGAACGGATAGATCAGTTCCGCCGAGCCCTCGACCAGCACGTTGCCCCCCAGGGTATCGTCGTCGCCGTCGCCGCGCTCGGTGGTCTTCGGCCCCAGCGTGTTGCCCGTGTAGCCACGTACCGAGCCCAGGCCGCCCGAGTAGAAGTTCTCGTAGAACGGATAGGGATCATTGGAACCCAGCGTATCGGCGTAGCCCAGGTTGCTGCTGAACTTGACGGACCAGTCGGGGTTGAGCTCGAACAGTTTCTGGCCGCGATAGCGCAGCTTGTAGTACTCCGCGTCCGATCCGGGCAGCGCGGTCTCCAGCGAGACGCGCTGGTAGCTGCCGGCGGTCGGCATGATCCCGCGGTTCAGGTTGTTGCGGGTCCAACTGGCGGTCAGCTTGTAGTTGAAGAAGTCCTCGCCCTGATCGTCGGTGTACCGGACGATCTCGGAGGGCGTGTCGTCGTAGGTGTCGATCGACAGGTCTTCGAGGCCGACACCGAAGTTCAGCCGCGACAGATCGTTGATCGGATACCCGAAATTGATGTTACCGCCGTAGGAATCCGTCGAATAGGTCGAGATATCGGAGTCTTCGTAGTCGGTTTCGCGATAGAAGACGTTGTAACCGCGCGAGATACCGTCGAGGGTCCAGTACGGATCGGTGAAGCCGAAGTTGATGTTGGTGAAGGTGTCGCTTCGCTGCGCGCCGATGTTGACCCGGTTACCGGTCCCCAGAAAGTTGCTCTGCGACAGCGCCGCACCGTAGATGACCCCGGCACTCTGGGAGAAGCCGACACTGGCGGAGATGGAACCCGACGGCTGCTCCTGGACGTTGTAGGTGACGTCCAGCTGGTCCGGTTCGCCGGCCACCGGTCGGGTATCCACGTCGACCTGCTTGAAGAACCCCAGCCGTTCGAGACGCTGGCGCGACTGCGAGATCTGGTCGGTGGAGGCCGGCGCGCCTTCCATCTGCACCATTTCGCGCCGCAGCACTTCGTCCTGGGTGGTGGTGTTGCCTTCGAAATTGATCCGGCGCACGTAGGCCCGCCGCCCCGGATCGACGCGGAAGGTGATATCCACCGTATCGCCCGCCTCGTTGACGGTAGGCACGGCCTTGATATCGGCGAAGGCGAAGCCCTCGGCACCGAGCTTCTGGCGCAGCGCTTCCGAGGACTCGGTCAGCTTGCTCTGGGAGTAGTACTCGCCGGACTTGGCGGTCACCAGCGAACGGGCGGTCGACTCGTCGATCTTCAGGTCACCGGCGAAATTGATCTTGTCCAGCTTGTAACGCTTGCCCTCGTCGACGTTGATGGTGACGAAGATGCGGGACTTGTCCGGACTGATCGATACCTGGGTCGAGGTGATGGCGAAGTTGACGTAGCCGCGGTCGAGGTACCAAGAGCGCAGCGTCTCCAGGTCGCCGGAAAGCGCCTCGCGAGAATACTCGTCGTCGGAAAACCAGCCGAAGAACCAGCCTGGCTTGTCCTCGAGCTGGAACAGATCGCGCAGCGTGTCGTCGTCGAACGCCTGGTTACCGACGACGTTGATCTGGCGGATCTTGGCGACTTCGCCTTCGTTGATGTTGATGTTGACGCGAACCCGGTTGCGCTCGAGCTGTTCGACGGATGTCTTGATGTTCGAACTGTATCGGCCCTGGGACTGGTAGAGCCGTTCCAGCTCGCGCTGCATCTCCTCCAGGGTCGAACGCTGCAGGACCTGGCCTTCGGCCAGCCCCGCATCGCTCAACCCCTTGCGCAGGTCGTCGTCGGATATCTGGGAGTTGCCGTCGATGTTGATCTCGGCGATGGACGGCCGCTCGACCACGTTGACGATCAGCACGTCACCGTCGCGGGAAAGTCGAATGTCGTCGAACAATCCAGTATCGAACAGTTTCTGGGCAGCCTGGCCCAGTTGCTGATCATCGACCGTTTGATCGGCGCTGACGGGGAAAGCGTTGAAGACGGATGCAGCCGAGACGCGTTGCAGCCCCTCTACACGAATATCCGAAATCTCAAAAGGTGCCGCCAGCGCAACGGGAGAGCTGGCCAGCAGAAATCCTGCCAATCCGATGGTCTTGAGTTTCATGCAATCAGTCGCTTCTGTGGGGTCCGCCCGCGTATCGAACAGGCACCTTATACATTTCTCCCTATGACTGACAAGCTCGTCACTCACCACTCATGGGGTCTTCCCGCGCGCCGATGGTCCCGGCGCCGTCCGGCAACGACGTCCTGTCGTCAAAGCCGCATCAAATCGAAGTAGAACGCCATCACCATCAGGCATCCCACCAATGCCACGCCAACGCGCAAGCCCACCGCCTGGGCCGTTTCCGACACCGGCTTGCCTCGAACCAGCTCGATCAGGTAGTAGACCAGGTGACCGCCGTCGAGAACCGGAATCGGCAGCAGATTCAACACCCCCAGACTGATCGACAGATAGGCCAGAAAGCCGATGAACGTCTCGACGCCGCTACGCGCCGAGTCTCCGGCGATACGGGCGATGGTGATCGGCCCGGAGAGGTTCGAGGGCGAAATCCAGCCGACGATCATCTTGCGGATCGAGTCCACCGTCAGCCAGGTCATTTCACCGGTCTTGCTCAGCGCCTGCCCGACAGCCGCCACCGGGCCATAGCGAATCTCGCGCCGATAGGACTCGGGCCACTCGACCGGCCGGGAAGCGGCGCCCACATAGCCGATGTTCTCGCCATCCTCCGCCTGCCTCGCCTCGGGCATCAGCGTGACGTCGCGGGTCACACCATTCCGCTCGACCGTCAGCGACAGCTCGGCGCCAGGGTGGCCGCGCACCACGTCGACGAACGCGACCCAGTCGGCGACCGGCGAGCCGTCGACGCTGAGAATACGGTCCTCGGCCTGCAATCCCGCACGACTCGCCGGGCTGTCCTCGAGCACGCGGCCCAGTACCGCCGGCACCTCGGGACGCCAGGGCGTGATGCCGAGCGACGACATCGGCTGCGGCGGATCCTGCCGCACCAGCCACTGCTGCACGGGCACGGCGTGAGTTCGAGTCGCGCCGCCCGCGGGGTCCCGGGTCGTGACGTCCAGCTCGCCGTTGGCACCGATCGCCGCGATCAGCTGGAGGTTGACCTCGTTCCACGAGGGCGTCTCCCGTCCTTCGACGCTGACGATCTCCTGCCCGCTCCGAAGCCCGCCCTGGGCCGCGAGCGACCCCGGGGTCACCTCGCCGATCACCGGCGCCACGGTGGTGGAGCCATAGACGAACAGCGCCCAGTAAGCGACCAAGGCCAGCAGCAGATTGGCGATCGGTCCCGCCGCCACGATGGCGATTCTCGCCCAGACGCTCTTGCGATTGAACGCCTGATCCCGCTCTTCCGGCGCCACCGGCCCCTCGCGCTCGTCGAGCATCTTGACGTAGCCGCCGAGCGGGATGGCGGCAATGGCGTATTCCGTACCCTGGCGATCGAAACGCGACCAGAGCGGCTTGCCGAACCCCACCGAGAAGCGCAGAACCTTCACGCCGCAGCGGCGGGCCACCCAGAAATGCCCGAACTCGTGAAACGTGATCAGCAGGCCGAGTACGACGATGACCGCCAGTACGTTCTGGATCGTATCCATCACGCCCGCCCCCTCTGGAAAGATCGTTGATGCAGCAGGCGCTCGGCCGACCGCCGCGCTCGCGCATCCTCGCACAATATCACGTCGAGCGAATCCGCTGCTCGCCTCTCGGTAGCCTCGAGCGTGGCCTCAACCAGCTTGGCAATGCCAAGAAAGGAGAGCTCTCCGTCGAGGAACGCCTGCACCGCGACCTCATTGGCGGCGTTGAGGGTCGCCGGCGCCGTGCCACCCGCTTCCATCGCCTCCCGGGCCAGCCGCAGACAGGGGAAGCGAGCCTCATCCGGGGCCTCGAAGTCGAGACGCGATATCGCGAACAGGTCCAGTGGCTCGACGCCGGCATCGAGCCTCGCAGGCCAGGCCAGGCCGTAGGCGATCGGCGTGCGCATATCGGGGTTGCCCATCTGCGCCAGCACCGAACCGTCGGCGTATCCGACCATCGAATGAACGATGCTCTGCGGATGAACCACCACCTCGACCTGCCCAGGCGCCGTATCAAACAGCCAACACGCCTCGATCAGTTCGAGCCCCTTGTTCATCATGGTGGCGCTGTCGACGGATATCTTGCGTCCCATCGACCAGTTGGGGTGCGCACACGCCTGCTCGGGCGTGACGTTTTCCAGCGCCTCCAGCGACCAGGTTCGAAACGGTCCGCCCGACGCCGTCAGCAGCAGTCGCGATACCCCGTCGCGGTTCAGCTCGCGGTGTCGACCGGCACGCTGCATAGGAAGACACTGATAGATGGCATTATGTTCCGAGTCGATGGGCAAAAGAGTGGCGTCATGGCGCGACACGGCATCCATGAACAGCCCGCCGGACATCACCAGCGCCTCCTTGTTGGCCAGCAGCACGCGCTTGCCCGCCTCGACCGCTGCCAGCGTCGGCATCAGCCCCGCCGCCCCCATGATGGCTGCCATCACCACGTCCACCTCGGTGGCCCGCGACACTTCCAGCAGGGCAGACTCCCCATGGGAGACCTCGATCTCCGTCAACCGGGCTTCCCGCAGCCGGGAGCGCAGCCACTCGGCATCCTGCGACGTGCCGATCACCGCTCGCTGCGGCTCGAATCGCAGACAGATCTCGAGCAGCGCCTCGCGGGAGCGCTGGGCGGTCACCGCATGAAGCTGATAGCGATCGGCGTGCCGGGCGATCACGTCCAGCGTGCTGCGACCGATGGAGCCGGTCGCGCCCAGCAGTGTGACCTTGCAGGAAGAGGAAGACATCGGTGCGCTATCCCAGCCAGGGGCGGATCAGGGCGAAGAGAGGAACGGCAGCCGTCAGGCTGTCGATACGATCGAGAATGCCACCGTGGCCCGGCAGCAGGTGACTGGAATCCTTCAGCCCGCGAAAGCGCTTGAGCATGCTCTCGAGCAGATCCCCGATGACGGAGACGAACGCCACCACCAGCGCGACCACCAGCAAGGCCAGCGCCTGGCCAAAATCGAGCGAAAGCCACAGCGCATAGAGCAGGACCAGAACCGCAACCGCGACCCAGCCACCGTAGACGCCTTCCCACGATTTGCCCGGGCTGACGCTCGGTGCCAGCTTGCGCCGGCCATAGCGCCGCCCGGCAAAATAGGCCCCGATGTCCGCCACCCAGACCAGCAGCAACACGAACAGCAGCCACTCGCTGCCCTGCTGCCGCAGCTGATAGAGCCCCACCCAGCAGGGCAACAATACCCACACGCCCATGCTCAGGCGCAGCACCGGAGGTTGCCACTGGCCGGTCGCTCCGGGGTAACGCGAGACCCACCAGGTATTGGCCAGCCAGCCGAGCGCACCGAGCCAGAGCGGCCAGCGCGCCACGATCCACCCGGACCACCACGCGACCAGCAGCAGCAGACCGAGACCGGCAGTGTAGAGCAGTCGCGGCTTGACCGCGTCGAATCCGGCCAGACGCGCCCACTCCCAGGCCCCGAGCAGCAGGACGAACGCGGTGAAGGCGGCAAAACCGCCCCCGGAGAGGCCAAACAGGCCGCCGAGGGCCAGTGGCGCCAACACCAGCGCCGTCAGTATTCGCTGTCTAAGCACCCTGAACCTCGACCTGCTGCTGGCTCATGCCGAAACGACGCTGGCGCTGCTTGAAAGCGTCGATCGCGGCATCGAACGCCGCACCGTCGAAGTCGGGCCAAAGCTCCGGTGCGAACACGAACTCCGCATAGGCAAGCTGCCACAGCAGGAAGTTGGATATCCGCTGCTCTCCACTGGTGCGGATGCACAGGTCGATGGGCGGCTCCTGGCTCAGGCACACCTCGCGATCCAGAGCCGCCTCGTCGACCGCATCCGGACTCATGACCCCATCGGCGACCTTGCGTGCCAGGCGCTGCGCCGCGGACGCGATATCCCAGCGCCCGCCATAGTTGGCAGCCACGACGAGATGCATCCCGGAGTTGTCCCGGGTCAACGCTTCGGCACGATTCATATGCTTCTGCAGGGAGGGCGAGAAGCGCCGGCGGTCACCGATGATGCTCAGCCGGATGCCGTTCTCGTGGAGCTTCTTCACCTCCCGCTTGAGCACCAGCATGAAGAGCTCCATCAGCGCGCCGACCTCGGCCGAGGGACGACGCCAGTTTTCACTCGAGAAGGCGAATAGGGTCAGGGTCTCGATACGCTGCTCCGCCGCCCGCCGGATGACGGCGCGCAACGACTCGACGCCAGCGCGATGTCCCTGTGCGCTGGAAAGCCCTCTGGCGCGCGCCCAGCGATTGTTGCCGTCCATGATGATCGCCACGTGGCGAGGCATCGGCGACATCGCTTGAACGTCACGCGACTGCATGTCTGTCATGATAGCTCGCAAGACAGGTGGGTAGCGGCGCCCGCGTACCGGAGGACGTCGGGCACCCGGACCCTCATACCTGCATCAGGTCGTGTTCCTTGGTTTCCAGCAGTCGATCGATCTCACTGACATGCTTGTCGGTCAACTTCTGGATTTCCTCTTCGCCGCGACGCTCGTCGTCTTCGGTGATCTCCTTGTCCTTGAGCAGCGCCTTGAGATCGCCATTGGCATCGCGGCGAATGCTCCGAATCGCGACTCGCGCGTTCTCGGCCTCGGCACGCGCCTGCTTGATATAGTTGCGCCGCGTCTCCTCGGTCAGCGGGGGCATCGGCACGCGAATCACGTTGCCGTTGGTAGCCGGGTTGAGCCCGAGATCGGCGGTCATGATCGCCTTCTCGACCTTCGGCACCATCGGGCGTTCCCAAGGCGTCACGGCCAGCGTCCGAGCGTCCTCGATCGTGATGTTCGAGACCTGGTTGATCGGCACTTGACTGCCGTAGTACTCCACCATCACCGCATCCAGTATGCTCGGATGGGCCCGGCCGGTGCGGATCTTGTGGAAATTGCTCTGGAGCGCATCCAGGCTCTTCTGCATGCGCGCGCCAGCATCTTTCTTGATATCGTCGATCATGTCCTAAACCTCAATCAATCAGCGTGCCTTCTCGCCCACCGACCACCAGATTCAACAGTGCCCCAGGCTTGGTCATGTCGAAGACGCGAACCGGCATGTCATGGTCCCGTACCAGACAGATGGCGGTCAAATCCATTACGCCGAGCTTCTGATCCAGAACCTCATCGTAACTCAACCGCTCGTACTTGACGGCTTCCGGGTGCTTGACCGGGTCCTTGTCGTAGACGCCATCGACCTTGGTTGCCTTGACCACGACGTTGGCGTCGATCTCGATGCCCCGCAGGCAGGCGGCCGAGTCGGTCGTGAAGAAGGGATTGCCCGTACCGGCAGAGAAGATGACCACATCTCCCGACGTCAGATACCGAATCGCGGTCCGCCGGTCGTAGTGTTCGACGACACCACTCATGGGGATCGCCGACATCACTCGCGAACGGATATTGGAACGCTCCAGCGCATCGCGCATCGCCAGGGCGTTCATCACCGTGGCCAGCATGCCCATATGGTCGCCGGTGACCCGCTCCATGCCCGCCGCGTGCAGCGCCGCACCGCGGAACAGGTTGCCGCCGCCGATGACGATACCGACCTGGACACCGATCCCCACCAGCTGGCCAATCTCCAGCGCCATGCGATCGAGCACCTTGGGGTCGATGCCGAAATCCTGCTCACCGGTCAGCGCCTCGCCTGACAGCTTCAACAATATGCGCTTGTACTTCGACTTGTCGCTACGCTCATTGGGCTTGCTGGGTCGATCGATGACTTCAGGCATGACGCTCTCTCCTGGTTTGACGAGTCGGATTCGGCAGGTGGCAGACGCTCTTCTCATCCGCCGGATACGCGATGGCGTGCGCTTTCGCGCACGCCATCAGAGGGACCGTCCACAGGTGCAAGCACCTGCGCACGATCCCAGGCACTGCAAGGAACTCAGCTGCGGCGAGCCTGTTCCATCACTTCCTTGGCGAAATCGACCTCTTCCTTCTCGATCCCCTCGCCAACCTCGAAGCGCGTGAAGCCGACCACTTCGCCGCCCGCCGTCTTGGCGTACTCGGCAACGGTCTGGTTCGGGTCCTTGACGAAAGGCTGCTCGGTCAGGCTGTTCTCCGCCAGATACTTCTTGAGGCGACCCTGAACCATCTTCTCGGCGATTTCCGCCGGCTTGCCGGCCATGTCCGGCTGGGCCAGAATGATCGCCTTCTCGCTGTCGAGCTGGGCCTGCGGCATGTCTTCCGGACGCGCGACGACCGGGTTGATTGCGGCCACGTGCATGGAGACATCCTTGGCCACTTCCGGGTTGCCACCCTTGAGCACGCTCAGCACGCCGATACGGTCGCCATGGACGTAGGCGCCAACGACACCGCCTTCCGGCGCATCGACGACGACCGCGCGACGCACGGAGATGTTCTCGCCGATCTTCTGCACCAGCTGATTGCGCGCGTCTTCCAGCTCGCCGTCCATGATGGCCGCCACGTCTTCGGACTTGGTCTCGAACACCTTGGCCAGCACCTTGGAGGCAAAGCTCTTGAAGTTGTCGTCACGGGAGACGAAATCGGTCTCCGAGTTGACTTCCAGCATCGCGGCGTAGCTGCCGTCTTCGGCGACTCGGGTCAGAATCGCGCCTTCGGCGGCCGTGCGGCCCGCTTTCTTGGCGGCCTTCAGGCCGGAATTCTTGCGCAGATCCTCGATCGCGCGCTCGATGTCACCGTCGGCTTCGGTCAATGCCTTCTTGCATTCCATCATGCCGAGACCGGTACGCTCACGCAGTTCCTTGACTAGAGAAGCGCTGATAGCTGCCATGTTCTACCCCTGAGAATCGCTGTTTCGTCTGACGAACGACGCCACGCGAGCGTCGCTCCGGGTGTAAAAAGGGGGCTATGGAGCCCCCTTGTGTCTGCGCCGATATCGGCGAACCGACTGCCGCCCTGCGGGAGCATGCTCAGCGCAGACTCGATGCCGTTCTCTCGATTACTGAGCGGCTTCGCTGGTCTCGCTCACCTCGACGAACTCGTCGGGACGACCTTCCTTCGCCTTGCCGCAAGCGTCGGCGATCGCCTGCACATAGATCTGAATGGCACGAATGGAATCGTCGTTACCCGGGATGACGTAATCGACGCCGTCCGGGTTGGAGTTGGTGTCGACCACACCGATCACCGGAATACCAAGCTTGTTGGCTTCGTTGATCGCGATGCGCTCGTGATCGACGTCGATCACGAACAGCGCGTCGGGCAGACCACCCATCTCCTTGATGCCGCCGATGGAACGCTCGAGCTTGTCCTGCTCGCGCGTTGCCATCAGTACTTCTTTCTTGGTCAGCTTCTCGAACGTGCCATCTTCGCGCATGGTTTCGAGCTCGCGCAGGCGCTTGATCGACTGGCGGATGGTCTTGTAGTTGGTCAGCATGCCGCCCAGCCAGCGATGGTTGACGAACGGCTGACCGACGCGAGTGGCTTCTTCCTTGATGATCTTGCTGGCGGAACGCTTGGTGCCGACGAACAGGATCTTGTTGCTGGAAGAGGCCATCTTCTCGACGATGCCAGTCGCTTCCAGCAGTGCCGGGAGCGTATGCTCGAGGTTGATGATGTGAATCTTGTTACGTGCGCCGAAGATGTACTGCCCCATCTTCGGGTTCCAGTAACGGGTCTGGTGACCGAAGTGTGCGCCTGCCTTGAGCAGATCGCGCATATTGACTTGTGCCATGATGACTCCTGAAGAATCGGGTTAGGCCTCCACACACCCCATGGATCCGACCGCTCGGCTAGACCGTCGCGGCACCCGGGACCATGTGTCGGTGCGTGTGTGTTTTTGATGACGCGGCCCTCGTTCGAAAGCCGTCGCCGCTACTGACTCGACCGCCCTGCGACAGCGTAGAGACGCCTGTCGCGGGCCAGATCGCCCATCCTCGCCGGAACGTGTCGACGGGCAATTGCAGTCGAGCGCGCGGATTTATACCATAGAAGACGCACAAGATGAAGTCGCCGGTCGTCTAAGACCGCTCCCGGGCGAGCCATTCATCGCCATCCGGAACGACTCATCCTCCTATTGCCCCATTGCGAGAGCGCATGAACATTCCACGCAAGACGCCCGACGAAATCGAAAAAATGCGCGAAGCCGGCCGCCAGGCCGCCGCAGTGTTCGAGATGATCATCCCGCACGTCACGGCCGGCGCCTCCACTGGTGAGCTGGACCGGCTCTGCCACGATTTCATCGTCAAGGAGTTGGGCTCGACCCCCGCGCCGCTCGACTACCACGGATTTCCCAAGTCGATCTGCACCTCGATAAACCACGTCGTCTGCCACGGCATCCCCGACTTCGACAAGAAGCTCAAGAACGGCGACATCATGAATATCGATATCACCGTGAAGACCCAGGATGGCTATCACGGCGACAGCAGCATGATGTTCGTCATCGGTGACACGATACAGGGTGAGCGCCTCTGCCGCGTCACTCAGGAGAGCCTCTATAAAGGTATCGCCGAAGTCAGGCCGGGCGCCAGGCTGTCGACCATCGCCCGGGTGATCCAGAACCATGCCGAGAAAGCCGGCTACTCCGTGGTCCGGGATTTCTGCGGTCACGGCATCGGCGCAGGCTTCCACGAGGAACCGCAGGTGCTGCATTATGATGGCTACGCGCCGGAAGCCGATGCCGAACTGGCCGAAGGCATGTGCCTGACCATCGAGCCGATGCTCAACGCCGGTGGCTATCGCACCAAGGTATTGAAGGACGGATGGACGGCAGTGACCAAGGACAAGAGCCTGTCGGCGCAGTGGGAACACACTCTGCTGGTCACCGCTTCCGGCGTGGAGGTCCTGACGGCCCGTTCCGACGAAGATTTCGGCTTCCTGACGGACTGATCGTCGCCCGCCTGCTGCCTCGCCTCCGGAGACGCCCGTCGCATGCTGCTGCACCACTATCGTTTTCAACCCGACGAAACACTATTCGATGCAGCGGCCTTTCGCGAGGAGCTGGCGCGTGACTCCCAACCCGTCGCGCTGTTCAAGCTGGCGCTGAAGACGATCCGCGAGCGCCTCGACGACCGTTTTCGCGGCGGCGCCGATGTGCGCGACCTGGTTTACGGCCGCGCCTGGTGCCTGGACCGACTGCTCGAGATCGCCTGGGAGCGGTTCGAGTGGCCGGACGACAACGTCGCCCTGCTGGCCGTCGGTGGCTACGGTCGCGGCGAGCTGCACCCCTACTCCGACATCGACCTGCTGCTGCTGCTCGGCACGGACGACGACACGCCCTATCGCGAGTCGCTGACGGGGTTCATCACCCTGCTGTGGGATATCGGCCTCGAGGTCGGGCAGAGCGTGCGTTCGCTCAATGACTGCGAGCGGGAGGCCCGAAGCGACATCACGGTCATCACCAACCTGCTGGAAACCCGCACCCTGGCGGGCCCGGAAACCCTGCGCAGCGCCATGCGGGAGCGCCTCTCCACCCGCCACATGTGGTCGTCGGCGGCGTTCTTCGAAGGCAAGTGGCAGGAGCAGATCGCCCGCCACTACAAGCACAACAACTCCGAGTATCACCTCGAGCCCAACCTCAAGAGCGCGCCGGGCGGCCTGCGCGACATCCAGATGATCGGCTGGGTGGCCAAGCGCCATTTCGGCCCCCTGCGCTATGAAGACGTCGTCGCACAGGGCTTCATGAACGATGCCGAGCTGCGGATCCTCAGCCAGGGCCAGGCGTTCCTGTGGCAGATTCGCTACGCCCTGCACATGATCGCCGGGCGTGCCGAGGATCGCATGCTGTTCGACCACCAGCGCGCCCTGGCCAAGCTGTTCGGCTACGCGGACACACCGCAGCGGTTGGCAGTCGAGCAATTCATGAAAGCCTACTACCGCCACGTCACCGCCCTGGCGGGACTGAACGACATGCTGCTGCAGCATTTCGATGAAGTGATTCTCCACGCCGGCGAGGCGCTCGAGGTCAAGCCGATCAACGGGCGCTTCGAGAATCGGGGTGGCTACATTCAGCTCCGTCACCCCAACGTCTTCCTGCGGCGCCCCGGCGCGCTGCTGGAGCTGTTCCTGCTGATGGCCCAGCATCCGGAGATTGAGGGCGTCCGGGCCGACACCATCCGTCAGATTCGCGATCATCGCCACTTGATCGACGACGCTTTCCGCGACGACCTGCGCCACCAGAGCCTGTTCATGGAACTGCTACGCAGTGGCGGCGATGTCCCCACCCAGCTCACCCGCATGAATCGCTACGGGGTGCTGGGCAAGTATCTGCCCGAGTTCGGCGAGGCCGTCGGCCTGATGCAGCACGACCTGTTTCACATCTATACCGTCGACGCGCACACCCTGCGCCTGCTCAGTTTCCTGCAGCGTTTTCGCGAAGAGCGGGATACCGACGAATACACCGTCGCCATCGATGTGATTCAGAAACTGCCCAAGCTCGAACTACTGTGGATTGCCGGGCTCTATCACGACATCGGCAAGGGCCGTGGCGGCGATCATTCGAAACTCGGCGCCGTCGATGCCGCCGGGTTCTGCCGTCGCCATGCATTGTCGAGCTGGGATACGCAGCTGGTGACCTGGCTGGTCGAGCACCACCTGCTGATGTCGAAGACGGCACAGAAGCGCGACATCTCCGACCCGGACGTGATCCACGCCTTCGCCCGCACGGTGCGCGACGAGACCCACCTCGACTATCTCTACGTGCTCACCGTCGCCGATATCAGCGCCACCAACCCGACGCTATGGAACGGCTGGCGCGCCTCGCTGATGCGCCAGCTCTACACCGAGACCCGCCGCGTGCTGCGCCGGGGCCTCGACAACACCGTCGACCGACAGGGCTGGGTCAGCGAGACCCGCGAGGAGGCGCTGGGGCTGCTGCGGACCGTCGGCGCCGACGTGACCCGCGTCGCGGCACTCTGGCAGACCTTCGGCGAAGACTACTTCCTGCAGTACACGCCCAGCGAGATCGTCTGGCAGACCCAGGGGATTCTCGCCCATCACGACGACCACCTGCCGCTGGTGCTGGTCAGTGCGCCCAGCGAGGACATGACCGAGGGCGGCACCAAGCTGTTCATTCATACGCGCTCGGCCGACGACCTGTTCGCCGCGACGGCGGCCGCCATCGAGCAACTGGGCCTGTCGATCCACGATGCCCGCATCGCCACCTCCAGCGACGACTGGACGCTCAACACCTTCATCCTGCTCGACGACGACGACGACGCCATCCGCGATCCGGCGCGACTGGAGACGATCCGCCGACACCTGGTCGAGGAGCTCGACGATCCCGACGACTACCCCCAGATCGTCAGCCGTCACACCCCTCGGCAACTGAAGCACTTCCGCGTACCGGTGGAGGTGATCATCGAGCAGGACCCCGCCAACGCGCGCACTTCGCTGGAGCTGATCGCCCCCGATCGCCCGGGACTGCTGGCCCGGGTCGGCCGCATCTTCATGGAGCAGAACATCGCGCTGTCGACGGCAAAGATCGCCACGCTCGGCGAGCGGGTCGAGGACGTCTTCTTCATCACCGACAAGCACGGACGGCCGCTGACCGATCCCGAAGCCCAGGCACGACTGCGCGAGCGCCTGTACCAGGTCCTGGACGTGTAGCGCCCGGTCGTGCCAGCTCCAGATCTCCTCAATCGGCCGGTGCGGGGTTGGCCTTCAGCCAGGCCCGCATCTGTTCTATCTCGGCCTGCTGGGCCTCGATGATCTTTTGAGCCAGCGCTCGCATTTCCGGATCCTTGCCGTGATCGAGCTCGACCTCGGCCATCGCCACTGCCCCCATGTGATGGGCCAGCATGCCGGTGGCAAAGTCGACATCCGGATCACCGCTGTTCGCCAGCTCCATGTCGTGCTGCATTCTCGTCGCCGCCTCACGGTAGGCCTCGCTGGCCTCGCTGGATTGTCCGGACGCGTCGGAACGGACCTGATGGTCACCATGACCATCGCCCTGCTGCTGAGCCAGACCACTGGCGGCAAACACCAGTGAGCCGGCGGCTGCGATACCGGCCAACCAGCGCCTTGAAGTCGTCATTCGTCAATTCTCCCCAGGGAAACATCCGACGCTAGCACCCTGGTGTCACCCATAGGTCAAGCGCGACCCGAGACGCTCGACTGTCGTTTCATCGACACCAGTCGGACCGGTCCCCGACCGACACGCGACTGGCGTCGCAGCGGTGCGGTTTGAGCCGCCGTCCGTGGGCGCCTATAATCTGCCGCTTCTCCGGCAGCGCCCGACAGGCCAGCGACATGACCATCACCGTTTACGGCATCAAGACCTGCGACACCTGCCGCAAGGCCCGCCGCCAGCTCGACGAGCTGGGTATCCCGTATCGCTATCACGACCTGCGGGAGGATGGACTCGATCCGCAACGACTGGATGCCTTTCTGGCCACCGCCAGCTGGCAGACACTGCTGAACACCCGCAGCACCACCTGGCGACAGCTCGATGCCGCGGACAAGGAGCCGCTGGACGCCGAGCGCGCGCGCGAGCTGATGCTGGCCAACCCGACATTGCTGAAGCGCCCGCTACTGCAGCGCACCGGCCCTGCCGGCCAGGACACTCTGATCGTCGGCTTCGATCCCGCCCGCTACGCGACGCTGGGCTAGCGGGCGAACTCGCGCCGGCCCACGACCTTCCACGACACCCTTTCACCGAACACGATGAGGAACCTGCGATGTTGAGCTTCGCGCTAGGAATCGGCACCCAGAACAGCCAGGGCGACTGGCTCGAAGTCTACTATCCGGCTCCGCTGCATCAGCCCGCCGCCGATCTCGTCGCCGCCGCACGCCAGGCACTGGGTGCCGATGCCAGCGAGGAAGTCGTCAGTTTCCTGCCGGAGCACGCGACTGGGCTCGCCGCGGCGCTGCGAACAGCTGGCGCCGCCGACCAGGCCGAACTCGCCGAGTCGCTCGTCGATGCCAGGCGCCCGCTGGTCGCGGTGTTCCTGAGCGACGACCATGCGCCGGCCAGCGTGCCGGAGGTCTATCTGAAGCTGCACCTGCTGTCCCATCGGCTGATCAAGCCCCATGGCGTCAAGCTCGATGGCATGTTCGGCCTGCTCAAGAACATCGCCTGGACCAACGAAGGCGCCATCGACGTCGAGGAACTCCCCGCGCGCCGCCTCAAGGCCCGCCTGGCCGGACGCCCGCTCTCGGTGGACTGCGTCGACAAGTTCCCCAAGATGACCGACTACGTCGTGCCCAAGGGAGTCCGAATCGGCGACACCGCCCGCGTGCGCCTCGGCGCGCACCTGGGCGAAGGCACCACGGTCATGCACGAGGGCTTCTGCAACTTCAACGCCGGCACCGAAGGGCCCGGCATGGTCGAAGGCCGTATCTCGGCCGGCGTGTTCGTCGGCAAGGGCTCCGACCTGGGCGCCGGCTGTTCGACCATGGGTACGCTCTCGGGCGGCGGCAACGTGGTGATCAAGATCGGCGAGAACTGCCTGATCGGTGCCAATGCCGGCCTGGGCATCCCGCTGGGCGACCGCTGCACCGTCGAGGCTGGCCTCTATGTCACCGCGGGCTCCAAGGTCACCGTGCTGGACGATCGGGGTGAAGCCGTGCAGACCGTGGCCGCACGCGAACTCGCCGGCCAGGACGACCTGCTGTTCATTCGTCACTCGGTGACTGGGCGCCTGGAGTGCCGCACCAACAAGAGCGCCGTCGCCCTCAATGAATCGCTGCACGCCCACAATTGATCCGACCCGACCGGCTGCCCTGGAGAACCGCATGCCCCAAGCGTCAATGACGACCGCGCCTTCCGACACGCTGGCACTGGCTCTCGAGTTGCTCAAGCGACCGTCGGTGACGCCGGACGATCACGGCTGCCAGGCGCTGATGATCGAACGTCTGGAGCGCATCGGCTTCCGGATCGAGCGGATGTCGATCGGCGGCATCGACAATTTCTGGGCCACCCGGGGCCAGCACGGCCCGATGCTCGCCTTTGCCGGCCATACCGACGTGGTGCCCAGCGGACCGGAGAGCGAGTGGCAGTATCCGCCGTTCGAGCCGCGCATCGACGAAGCGGGCTTTCTCTGCGGGCGCGGGGCCGCCGACATGAAAGGCAGCCTGGCGTCGATGGTGACGGCGGCCGAGCGCTTCGTCACCGCCCATCCGGATCACCACGGCAGAATCGCCTTTCTGATCACCGCCGACGAGGAAGGCCCTGCGGTACACGGCACCCGGGCCGTGGTGGAGCGACTGCGCGAGCGTCACGAGCCGCTGGACTACTGCATCGTCGGCGAGCCCTCCTCCACCAGCCACCTGGGCGACGTGATCAAGAACGGCCGCCGCGGTTCGCTGGGCGGCGTGCTGCGGGTGCGCGGCATCCAGGGCCACGTGGCCTATCCTCATCTGGCCCGCAATCCGATTCACCAGGCGCTCTCCGTCCTCTCCGAACTGGTCGACGAGCCCTGGGACGCCGGCAACGACTTCTTTCCGGCGACCAGCTTCCAGATCTCCAACCTGCATGCGGGAACCGGCGCCACCAATGTCGTTCCCGGCGAGCTGGAAGTGACGTTCAACTTCCGCTACTCCAGCGAAGTCACGCAGATGCAGCTGCGCGAGCGGGTCGAGCGGAAGCTGGCCGCCCACGGGCTCGATCACCAGCTCGACTGGACGCTCAATGGCGAACCCTTCCTGACCGCGGAGGGGGAGCTTCTCGAGGCGGCACGGCGCGCCTGCGAGACGATCACCGGCCACCGGCCCGCGCTTTCCACCTCCGGCGGCACGTCGGACGGACGCTTCATTGCTACACTGGGCACCCAGGTGATCGAGCTGGGCCCCGTCAACGCCACCATCCACCAGGTCAACGAACGCATCCGTGCCGACGACCTCGATACCCTGAGCCGCATCTACGAGACGATACTCGAGCGGCTGTTCGCCAGAGGAACCCATGGAGCGTTTTCCTGATATCGAAATCTACCTGGCCGTTGCCGACGTCGACGCCATCACGCAATGGCTGCGGCAGGCTCTGGACGACGACGCTCTGACGCTGAACCGGGCCGGCAAGGGAATCTGGCGCGGCAGGACCGCAGGCGCCGAGCGCGGCATCGGCATCATGCTGGTCGAACGGGCCGCCGATGGTTACGCCAGCCTGTGGTTCGACTGCGACGCCACTCCCTGGCCCAGGGATGCCGACTGCGCGCGTGATGCCGCTCGCGAGCTGGGTTGCGAGGCCCGCTGCTCGCTGGGTGGCTGGCAGCCCGGCGACGACCCCGATCGTTTCTGGCAGGTAACGCCGGACGGTCGCGAGAGCACCATAGAGTGGCCCGACTCGGGCCGCTGATCACGCCGTCGCCGCCATCACGCGGCCCATCCGACAGGGAGTCACTAACATGGCGGAATCCAAGCCAGTCATCTACGCCGCCATGGGCGGCAATCTGCTCATCGCGATCACCAAGTTCGTCGCGGCCGCCATCACCGGCAGTTCCGCCATGCTCTCCGAAGGCATTCACTCGGTGGTGGACACCGGCAATCAGATTCTGTTGCTGCTGGGCATGAAGCGGGCCAAGCGGCCTCCGAGCCCCCAGTTCCCCTTCGGCCACGGCAAGGAGGTCTACTTCTGGAGCTTCGTGGTGGCGCTGTTGATCTTCGCGATCGGCTCCGGCGTCTCCCTCTACGAGGGCGTGATCCACATCTTGCACCCCGAGCCGATCGAGTCGCCGCTGGTCAACTACGTCGTGCTCGGGCTGGGCATCCTGTTCGAGGGCGCGTCCTGGGCCTTCGCGCTCAACGAATTCCGCAAGACCAAGGGCAAATGGGGCTACGTCGAGGCAGTACACCGCGGCAAGGACCCCTCGATGTTCGTGGTGATCTTCGAGGACTCCGCCGCTCTGCTAGGCCTGCTGGTGGCGCTGGCCGGTGTCGCCCTCTCCCAGTGGACGGGAATTCTGCTCTTCGACGGTATCGCTTCGGTGATCATCGGCTTGATCCTTGGCGGCACCGCGATCTGGCTGGCCAAGGAGACCAAGAGCCTGCTGATCGGGGAGAGCGCCAACCAGCACGTGGTCGAGAGCATCCGCCGGCTGGCCGGGGATGCCGACGGGGTGGAGGGCGTCAACGAAGTCCTGACCATGCACATGGGCCCCAATTTCATCCTGGTCAATCTCAGCGTTCGTTTCGCCCGCTGTGCCACGGCGGAGCGCATCGAGCGTGCCATCGCCAGGCTCGACCGGGAGATCAAGCAGGCCCACGACGGCGTCAAGCGGGTATTCGTCGAGGCCGAAGCGCGCGCGGGAGTCGACGAAACCCCATCGTCCTCCGGCGCTTGACGAAAAACCCCCGGAGGCAGGCCTCCGGGGGTCGGTCATCGGGCAATCCAGCCGAGGCTGTCAGGTGATGACGGTGACGTCATCCGCCTGCAGGCCGCGGTCGTTCTCGATCACGTGGTAACGGACCTTCTGTCCTTCGGCGAGAGTCCGGTGGCCCTTGCCCCGGATCGCCCGAAAGTGCACGAACACGTCCTCGCCGTCGGCGCGCGTGATGAAGCCATAGCCTTTATTGACATTGAACCATTTGACTTCACCCAGCTCGCGATCGTCGTTCTCCACGTCCGCCAGCATGGCAGCCGTGACCGCGCGTGGGGTCGCTGGCGCCAGCAGAGCCATGGCCAACGTGCCCAGCCACAGAACGATGAAGACGGCGATCACCGTCGCGCCATACATCGCCGAGACACCTTCCACGTTCAAGAACCAGGTCAGGTCGGTGGCCAGCATGCTGCTGATCAGCGTGATCAAAAGACCGATCAGCAATGGCGAAGGTATCGAGAGGAGTAGACTGATCAGCGTACAACGCAAAATTATCTTGCTATTCATGGATTCTCATATCTCTGGACGTCGGAACAAGGAAAACCCACCGCGCCTTATCGGCCAGCGGAGACGGTTTTCATACCCAATATCGTTAATCGACTTTCACTAACTACGATTCCACCAGCTACCGTTTCACTCATTACTAAAGGTGCCGTGAATGAAAGATGACACACAGCGTCGGCAGTCTAGCACGGTCGAGACGCCCTCGCGTACGACCTCGGAAGCTCGCCTCGACGCGCTCGAGAGCCGCCTGACATTCCAGGAAGACTGGCTGGAAACGCTCGACCGCCTGGTGAGACAGCAGGCGACCGAGCTCGAACGACTCGGCCGCGTCAATGCGCTGATGCGCGAACGGCTCAGCGAGCAGCGTCAGGCCATCGACGAACTGGGCGGCGAGATGCCGCGCCCCGAGGATGAACTGCCGCCGCACTATTGAGCCAAGCTAAGCCGCGAGCCGCGAGCCGCGAGCCGCGAGCCGCGAAATCAGGGTGCCGCAGCCCTGAATGCAACATGCCAGCGACGATATCGTCGCTGGCATGTTGCGTTCAGGGCTCTTGCCCTTTCTTGCCGCTTATCTCTTCCAGGCGCGCAGCGCCGCTCATACCGCTCCGGGCGACGCCCGACTTAGAGCTCGTCCAGAAACCGCTCTGCGTCCAGCGCTGCCATGCAGCCGCTGCCAGCCGAGGTAATGGCCTGGCGATAGACGTGATCCATGACGTCGCCCGCCGCGAACACGCCAGGAACGCTGGTCGCCGTCGCGTTACCTTCCAGACCGGACTGCACGCGAATATAGCCGTTGGCCATGTCGATCTGCCCTTCGAAGATGCCAGTATTCGGCGTGTGGCCGATGGCGATGAAGACGCCCATGGCATCGATCTGCCTGGTCTCTCCCGTCAACGTGGATCGGAGCCGCGCGCCGGTGACACCGCTGCCGTCGCCCAGCACCTCGTCGAGGGTATGGTTCCACTCGATCGCCATGTTGCCGTTCTCGACCTTCTCGAAAAGGCGATCCTGCAGGATCTTCTCGCCGCGCAGGCTGTCGCGCCGGTGCACCAGCGTGACCTTCGAGGCGATATTGGAGAGATACAGCGCCTCTTCCATCGCGGTGTTGCCGCCACCGACGACGACGACGTGCTGATTGCGATAGAAGAAGCCGTCGCAGGTCGCACAGGCCGACACGCCCTGCCCCATGAACTGCTGCTCGGAAGGCAACCCGAGATAACGGGCGCTGGCCCCGGTGGCGATGATCAGCGCATCGCAAGTATAGGTGCCGTTGTCCCCCTTGAGGGTGAACGGCTTCTCGCGCAGCTCGACCTCGTTGATGTGATCGAACAGCACTTCCGTCTGGAAGCGCTCGGCGTGCTTGCGCATGCGCTCCATCAGCTCCGGACCTTGCACGCCCTCGTCGTCGCCGGGCCAGTTGTCCACGTCGGTGGTGGTGGTCAACTGACCGCCAGCCTGCATACCGGTGATCAGCAACGGCTTGAGATTGGCCCGTGCCGCGTAGACCGCCGCCGTGTAGCCTGCCGGCCCGGAGCCCAGAATAATCAGACGTTCGTGACGCGCATCGCTCATGACTACCTCGATTCAGATCAACGATTCGGTTGGTAAGTATCGTTACTCAACACCCTGTGGCATATCCCGAACCCGAGTCATGCCACAGGGCACTGCGATCGGCAGGCATGATACCAGAAACGACAGAGGCGGCCCGATGGGCCGCCTCCGGCATCATGCCGCTCAGGAAATACCGGATAAATTGACGAGCAGGCTGCAGCGCGGCGATTCGCCTGCACAGACATTTATGCAGTGTTTCCCTTACAGGTTGCCGGCGTAGGTGCCCAGGTACTTGGCCACGCCCTCGGCGGTGTCCTTCATACCTTCCTGGCCCTCTTCCCAGCCCGCCGGGCAGACTTCGCCGTGGGTCTGGTGGTACTTGAGTGCCTTGACCATGCGCAGCATCTCGTCGACGTTGCGGCCCAGCGGCAGGTTGTTGACCGTCTGGTGCTGGACGACGCCATCTTCATCGATCAGGAAGGAGGCGCGCAGCGCAACGCCGGCTTCCGGGTGCTCGATGCCATAGGCCTGGCAGATCTCGTGCTTGACGTCGGCCACGACAGGGAAGCCGACTTCGCCGATGCCGCCAGCGTCCGGCGAGGTCTTGCGCCAGGCGTGGTGGGTGTACTGGGAGTCGATGGAGGCACCGATCACCTCGACGCCGAGCTCCTTGAACTTCGCCAGACGGTTGTCGTGGGCGATGATCTCGGACGGGCAGACGAAGGTGAAGTCCAGCGGCCAGAAGAACAGCACGCGCAGCTTGCCGTTGCTGTCGGACAGGCGGAAGTCATCCTTGATGGAACCGTCGGGCATCACCGCGGCAGTTTCGAAATCCGGGGCTTGGCGTCCTACGAGTACGCTCATTGGGCATCTCCTGTATTGAGTCGTCGTGTGATGGCGAATTTTGGAGGGGTCAGACTAAAGGCTAACCACTCATGGGCCAATTTGATTGGCGTAATGGATCATATAGCAATTGGCTATCGAATCTCTTCGCTCTTCCTATCGGGCCCGGGCTCATACCACATCGTCGTCGCTGGCCAGTGTCACGCCTTGCAGCTCCCCCGAGAGGGTCGTCTCGACCACGACATGAATCGGCTGACAGCAGATCGCGCAGTCCTCCCAGGTGTCGTAACCGCCCGCGCTCAGATCCAGTAGCAACGAGAACGGCGCATCGCAGTAGGGGCAGTGGACAGGCCAATCGACGAGCGAATCCTGTGACATGGGTCATCTCCAGCGCTGTGGTTGCCCGGCAGAGTGTCTCGCCACGAGCTACGCTGAAGTTGGTGGCGATGGGACGCGCTTTCAAGGTCGTACCGGACGCGTACCGGACGATAGTCGTGAAGCATCCGATTGAAAATACATGTTATCGTGCCCATGATGATTGTCGACAACCTGTTCGTCGACAGCTGCCGACGGCAGCCAAGGTCTCTCGCCGGGCACGGCAGCAGAGCCCGGACAAGCCCAGACAAAAGAGTGGTGTACAGACACCCCATCGAAAGACGGTCGACAGCCGGCAGCACGCTCTCGGACCGTCGCCAAGGAACCTGACAGGCTAGCTGGCGCCCGACTCCAGGGGCCAGCTGCCGCCATGAGGAGGAACCCCCCGATGTCTACCGACCCGAGTCATACGCTAGCGACGCTCGACGTCAACGGCACGACTTTCCATTACTACAGTCTGCCCAAGGCGGCCGAGACGCTCGGCAACATCGACAAGTTGCCGATGACACTCAAGGTGCTGCTGGAAAACCAGTTGCGCTATGCCGACGACCCCACCGTGGCCGAAGAGGATATCCAGGCGCTGGCCGACTGGCTCAAGGAAGGCAGATCGACTCGCGAAATCGGCTATCGCCCCGCGCGCGTTCTGATGCAGGATTTCACCGGCGTCCCCGGCGTCGTCGATCTCGCCGCCATGCGCGATGCGGTCAAGAAACTGGGCGCCAAGGCGGATCGCATCAATCCGTTGTCGCCGGTGGACCTGGTCATCGACCACTCCGTCATGGTCGACCATTTCGGCGATGCCTCCGCGTTCAAGGACAACGTCGCCATGGAGATGGAACGTAACCTGGAGCGCTACGAGTTCCTGCGCTGGGGCCAGAAAGCGTTCGACAATTTCCGCGTCGTGCCGCCGGGCACCGGCATCTGCCACCAGGTCAACCTGGAGTATCTCGGCAAGACCGTGTGGACCAAGGAGATCGACGGCAAGACCTACGCCTTCCCGGACACGCTGGTCGGTACCGACTCCCACACCACCATGATCAACGGCCTGGGCATCCTCGGCTGGGGCGTGGGCGGTATCGAGGCCGAAGCCGCCATGCTCGGTCAGCCGGTGTCGATGCTGATCCCCGAAGTCGTCGGTTTCAAGCTGACCGGTAAGCTCAAGGAGGGCATCACCGCCACCGACCTGGTGCTGACCGTCACCCAGATGCTGCGCAAGAAAGGCGTGGTGGGCAAGTTCGTCGAATTCTACGGCGACGGCCTCAACGACCTGCCGCTGGCCGATCGCGCCACCATCGCCAACATGGCCCCGGAATACGGCGCCACCTGCGGCTTCTTCCCGGTCGACGACGAGACGCTCAACTATCTGCGCCTGACCGGCCGCGAGGAAGACCAGATCGAACTGGTCAAGGCCTATACCCAGGCCCAGGGGCTGTGGCGCGAACAGGGTGCCGAACCGACGTTCACCGATTCGCTGGCGCTGGACATGGGGGAAGTGGAAGCCTCGCTGGCCGGACCCAAGCGCCCGCAGGATCGCGTCGCGCTCTCCGACATGAAATCCACCTTCGAGAAGCTGATGGACGGCGACAAGCCGGACGCCTCGACCGAAGAGCAGGGCAAGTGGATGTCGGAAGGCGGAGACACGGCTGTCGGCGCGCCCCCGGCTGACGACGAGACCGACCGGAACGGCAGCGAATATCGTACCGACGCCAGCCAGGACGTGGAGTACGACGGCGAGAAGTTCTCGCTCGACCACGGTGCCGTGGTGATCGCAGCCATCACCTCCTGCACCAACACCTCCAACCCCAGCGTGATGATGGCCGCCGGCCTGCTGGCGCGAAAGGCCAAGGAGAAAGGACTCGACACCAAGCCGTGGGTCAAGACCTCGCTCGCGCCCGGTTCCAAGGTCGTGACCGACTATCTGGCAGCCGGTGGCGTCCAGGACGATCTCAATGCGCTGGGCTTCAACCTGGTCGGTTACGGCTGCACCACCTGTATCGGCAACTCCGGCCCGCTGCCCGGACCGATCGAGAAGGCGGTCAACGACGGCGACCTGACCGTCGCCTCGGTGCTCTCCGGCAACCGCAACTTCGAAGGCCGTGTGCATCCCTTGGTCAAGACCAACTGGCTGGCCTCTCCGCCCCTGGTCGTCGCCTACGCGCTGGCCGGCAACGTCCGCAAGGATCTGTCGAAGGAGCCGCTGGGTGAAGGCAAGGATGGCAAGCCCGTCTACCTGAAGGATATCTGGCCCTCCCAGGCCGAGATCGCCGAGGCGGTCGAAAAGGTCAAGACCGAGATGTACCGCAAGGAGTACGCGGAGGTCTTCGACGGCGACGAGATCTGGCAGTCGATCGAGTTCCCGGAGAGCGAGGTCTACGCCTGGTCCAAGGACTCCACCTACATCCAGCATCCGCCGTTCTTCGAAGGCATGGAAAAAGAGCCGAAACCGGTCGAGGACGTCACCAACGCCCGCGTGCTGGCCAAGCTGGGCGACTCCGTCACCACCGACCACATCTCGCCGGCCGGCTCGATCAAGCCGGACAGCCCCGCCGGCAAGTACCTGCAGGAAAACGGCGTGGCGGTGAAGGATTTCAACTCCTACGGCTCGCGTCGCGGCAACCACGAAGTGATGATGCGCGGCACCTTCGCCAACGTCCGTATCCGCAACGAGATGCTGGAGAACGTCGAGGGCGGCTACACCCGCCACGTGCCCAGCGGCGAGCAGATGTCGATCTACGACGCGGCGATGAAGTATGCCGAGGACGACACCCCGCTGGTGATCATCGCCGGCAAGGAGTACGGCACCGGCTCCTCCCGCGACTGGGCCGCCAAGGGCACGCGACTGCTTGGCGTGCGCGCCGTCATCACCGAGTCCTACGAGCGGATCCATCGCTCCAACCTGATCGGCATGGGCGTGCTGCCGCTGCAGTTCCCCGAGGGCGAAAGCCGCGAGACGCTGGGGCTCACCGGCGACGAGACCATCTCCATCGAGGGTCTGACGGATCTTTCTCCGGGCGCCACCGTCAAGGTGACCATTGCCGGCGACAAGGGCGAGAAGAAGATCGACGCGCTCTGCCGCATCGACACCGCCAACGAGCTGGAGTACTACCGTCACGGCGGTATTCTCCACTACGTACTGCGCAGCATGCTGTAAGCGCGTAGCGCGTCGTTTGAATGGCAGTCAGCGAAGCCCCACCGATCGGTGGGGCTTTTTCGTGGATCCTGTGCCAGACGGACGAGGCGACTCATTTCATCTCCTCGTATTTACCACTGACCGGGCACCAACCTCCCTTCTGCTCATGGTCGTGAGGGGCAAGCCCCTCACACTCCCCTTCTTGACGCCTCTCGAGCGTGGAGAGAAATATCCATCAACGAACAAGCCCCGCTCTCGGGCGGGGCTTGTTCGTAGCTCGTAGCTCGTAGCTCGTAGCTCGTAGCTCGTAGCTCGTAGCTCGTAGCTCGTA
>NZNW01000059.1 GCA_002695065.1 Salinicola sp.
ACCATGACACGTTTCCTGCGTGCCTGGGCGCATCTGGAGGAGGGCCTGGTGGCCTTCCTCCTCGCCCTCATGACCCTGGTGACCTTCAGCTACGTGATGGTCAACAACCTCTATACCGTCTTCTACGATGCGGCGGACTGGTTCCCGTTCGCGGAAACGCCGCTCTTCGCGATCGGTGATTTCATCATCGACCTGGCCCAGGAGATGACCTGGAGCATCGCCTTGACCAAGGCGTGCTTCGCCTGGCTGATCTTCCTGGGTATCGCCTATATCGTGCGCATCGGCGCCAACATCGGCGTCGACCTGCTCGTCAGGCTGATGCCGGAACGTGCACGACGGGGCGTGGGTATCCTCACCTGCCTGATCTGCATCGCCTATACCGCACTGTTCGCCGTCTCCAGCTACAGCTGGGTGATGGCGTTGATGCGTGCCGGCATCGGTGCCGAGGACCTGGACCAGTACGGGGTTCTGCAGTGGCACATCACGATCATCGTGCCGATCGGTTTCACCCTGGTGCTGATACGCCTGATCGAAGTCCTGATCCGGATGCTGCGCGGCCAGCAGATCACCATGGAACTGAGCAACGAATCCACCGACGCCCTGAAACTCCAGGACGAGGCTGGTACCGAGGAGAAGCCGACATGACCATCGCCTTTCTGTTCGTGGTGCTCTTCGGCCTGCTTTTCATCAACGTGCCGATCGCCTTTTCGCTGGGCATCGCCAGCTCGCTGACCATCATGCTGTTCAGCCAGGACTCACTGAGTTCGCTGGCCATCAAGCTGTTCGAGACCTCCGAACACTACACCCTGCTGGCAATCCCGTTCTTCATCTTAGCCGGCGCCTTCATGACCAGCGGCGGCGTCGCGAAACGTCTGATCAATTTCGCCAATGCCTGCGTCGGCCACATTCGCGGCGGCCTGGCGATCGCCTCGGTGCTCGCCTGCGTGATGTTCGCGGCCCTTTCCGGTTCGTCTCCGGCCACGGTCGCCGCCGTCGGTTCGGTGGTCATCGCCGGGATGGCGCGATCCGGCTACACCAAGGATTTCGCCACCGGCATCGTCTGCAACGCCGGCACCCTGGGCATCCTGATCCCGCCCTCGATCGTGATGGTGGTCTACGCCACGGTCACCGAAAGCTCCGTCGGCAAGATCTTCGTCGCGGGCATCGTACCCGGCCTGCTGCTGGGCCTGATCCTGATGGTCGCGATCTACATCGTCGCCCGGATCAAGAAGATGCCGGCCCTGCCACGGCCATCGATCGGCGAGTTCCTCGCCACCGCCCGCAAGGCGAGCTGGGGGTTGCTGACCATCGTGATCGTGCTGGGCGGCATCTACGGCGGGTTCTTCACGCCCACCGAAGCCGCTGCCGTGGCCGCGGTCTATGCCGGTTTCGTCGCGCTGTTCGTCTATCGCGACATCACCATCAGGCAGTGCCCCGGCGTGCTGCTCGACGCCGCCAAGCTCTCGGTCGTGCTGATGTTCATCATCGCCAACGCGATGCTGTTCGCCCATGTCCTGACCACGGAGCAGATCCCGCAGACCATCACGGCGTGGGTCGTCGAGCAGGGTTTCTCGCCGATCACCTTCCTGCTGGTGGTGAATATCGTGCTGCTGGTGGCGGGGTCGTTCATGGAGCCGTCGGCGATCATTCTGATCCTGGCCCCGATCCTGTTCCCGGTCGCCGCCCAGTTGGGGATCGACCCGATCCACTTCGGCATCATCATGGTGGTCAACATGGAGATCGGCCTGGTAACGCCACCGGTGGGCCTGAACCTGTTCGTGGCATCGGCCGTCACCGGCATGCCGCTGACACGCACGATCCGGGCGGCAACGCCGTGGCTGTTCCTGCTGCTCGGCTTCCTGCTGCTGGTGACCTATGTGCCCTTCCTCTCGCTGGGTCTGCCGAACTGGCTGGGGATGCCGTAGCGGACGAGACGAACTCGCGGCATGCCACCATCAAGGGCGCCATCGCGGCGCCCTCTTTCTTCACTGGCGTCCACCCTCTTCACTGGCGCCCACCCTCTTTATTGGCGTCCATCCTCTTCTACCCTCTTCCGGCGTTCCGACCTCGCCGTCCGACGAATCGAGCGGCGTTACTTCAACCACCAGGACAGAATCAGCAGCAGCAGCAGCACGGTGGCGATGGCCTGCCACACGTTGGCCGGTTCCCGCCACGGACGCCGCCCCTCTTCGTCGCCTTTCGGCGCGGGGCGCAGATGATAGGCGAGTTCCGTGATACGACGGAACCTCAGCGCCCGCAGCGGGTCGAGGGAGCGGCGCAGCGCATCGTCGAGATCACCGCTGATCGCCGGGTTGCTCAACTGCGCGCGCCGGTAGGTCATCTGCTCCAGATCGGTATGGCTGCGCAGATGATTGGGCAGGAGGGTATAAGGCAGGTGGCCGGTGAGCATCCAGTAGATGGTGGAAGCCAACGAGTACTGGTCGCTGCGCCGACCGACCTCGGTGTCCAGCGCATACTCCGGCGCGCTGTGCTCGGTCAGCCCGACCTGACGCGCCAGTTGACGTGCTTCGCCCTGGGCGTCGCCCTCGCGCTTGTGGCAGGCCCCGAAATCGGTCAGCAGCAGGTTGCCATGCCGGTCGATCAGGATGTTGTCGGGATGAATGTGCTGGTGCAGGACGTCGTGGCGATGCAGCGCCTGTACTGCCTTGACCAGCTGGCGCGCGATTTCGAGACGCTGCTCGAGACTGGCCTGAGGGTGTCGTCCCAGCCATTCGGTCAAGGTTTCGCCATCGACGTAGCTCATCAGATAGTAGAGATAACGTCGTGGCCGAGCCGGCTCCATCACCTTGACCACGAACGGCGAGTTGACCCTTTCGACGACCCACTGCTGCAGGCCGAAGTGCTCGAGATAGACGTTGCGCGTGGAGAGTTCGGGGCTGGGCGCCTTCATCACCATGTCGCGGCCGCTGCGCACGTCCCGCACACGGTAGAGTCGGGCCTTGGCGGTTCGCGACAGGATATCGACGACTTCCAGGCCGTCGAGCCGCTCGCCCTTGGACAGCTCCGGCGGCACCGGCAGGTGGTGAAAGACCCGCGGCGGCTCGTCCGGTTCGTCGTCCGAGAGCCGGTCGACACGAACCAGTTGGAAGCAGAATTGGTTGGCGTTGTAGCCGCGCTCGATGGCCCGCTGGTTGGCCGCCTCGGCAAGCCGCTCGCAGGCGGCGTCCAGATCGCTGACGTCGGCCCGGATCAATTGTACGTACTCCGACGGCACCAGGGTGCCGCGGACAGCCTGGGTCATGAACAAAAACAGATCGCCCTGCTTGAGCGAAAAGGTCGAGTAGTCGATGTCCACGTGGCCATCCATCCCCAGCGCCCGGGAAGGGTAGCGATACCCGCCCAGGTCGGTGACGTGGTCCCGCGTCAGTTGCTCGAACTCCGCCCCCCGGATGCGGTAGACCAGGGTATCGCCCATGTGGAACAGGTGAGCGTCATGCTGATGAAAGATCATCGCCGACAGCGAGCAGATGTAACTCCCGCCTTCGATATAGCCGCTCTGGCTGTGGCACCAGCTGTTCAGGGCACGTAGCACGCGGGTCGCGGAGGTCTTGATGTCCCAGTGCTCAGGGGTCGAGTAGTAGTCGGCGAGGAATCCCCGCACACTGAGATCGCCGGCCTGCTTGGCGATCGAGTTGCGCCAGGTGGAGTCGCTGATCAGCGCACAGCCACCCTTGGAGACCAACTGTTCGCCCTGGGGAATCTGGACCGACATCGAGCTACGATGACGATGCAGATCCGGTGCGACGAAGGCCTGACCGTAGGTCAACGACAGTGAGCTTTTCGACAACGGCTTTCTCCCGATTGGTCGACGAACGGCGCGGATGACCCTGTCCCGGGGCCCACGCCACCAGTGACATCGGCGTCTGGACGTCGGTGTCTCCGGATGGCGGTTCGCGGCCCGGGTTGGTAATCGGCCTAGCCTGTTCGTATAATTCCCCGGATTTTCGCCCGCTGGTGTTCAACCTGCAAACCGCAAGGACTCAACGATGAGTTTCGACAAGATTCCCGCCGGAAAGGATCTCCCCAACGACGTCTACGTGGCGATCGAGATTCCCGCCAACCACGCACCGATCAAGTATGAAATCGACAAGGAGATGGATGCACTGGTGGTCGACCGCTTCATGGCCACGCCGATGTTCTACCCGGCCAACTACGGTTTCATCCCGAACACGCTGGCCGACGACGGCGATCCCCTCGATGCTCTGGTGGTCACGCCCTACCCGGTCCAGCCAGGCAGCGTGATCCGCGCCCGCCCGGTGGGTGTGCTGAACATGTCGGACGAAGCCGGCGAGGATGCCAAGCTGGTCTGCGTGCCCCACGAGAAGCTGAGCGCGCTCTACGACGACGTGCACGAGGTCACCGACCTGCCCGAGCTGCTGCGTCAGCAGATCGCCCACTTCTTCGAGAACTACAAGGATCTCGAGAAAGGCAAGTGGGTCAAGATCGACTCCTGGGACGGCGCCGATGCCGCCCGCAAGGCCATCGAGAAAGCAGTGAGCGCCTACGAGAACGAGTAAGCGTCACGCCCACTGCCGAGCCTCGGGTTCCGTTCGAGGCTCGGCTGACGAAAAAACGCCGCTTCGGCATCAATGCCGAAGCGGCGTTTGACGTTGTGGCGCACCCTCTGAGACCCGGCGATCAGAGCTGGTTGCGGATCTTCTCGACCAGTTGGGACGCCCGCACCGTGTAGTTGGCCATCATCAGCGAATGGTTGGCGAACAGTCCAAACCCGGAGCCGTTGAGAATGACCGGACTCCAGACGCGGGCCTGGGAGCTCTTCAGCTCCGCGATGAGCTGGTCGAAATCGTCACCGGCACCGCTGCCATCGATCACCTCGGCATAGTCGAGCCTGGCGGCCTGCAGCAGCTGTGCCAGCGCCCAGGTCGCTCCACGCGCCTCGAAGAACACGTTGTCGATTCGAAGCCAGGGCGTGCTGTCGGTCTGCTGGTCGCCACTCGGCGACTGGCCGACGTTGGCAGCCAGTTGCCGGGTTTGGGTCTGCAACCGCTGCTGGACCTGGGCCAGCCACTCGGCCAGCGCCGCGGCATCGGGCCCAGCCGGCGGCTCGGTCGAGGCGGCCGCATCCTGGGTCGGCTCACCCGGCCCGGCACTATTCTCCAGTGCGGTGAAGGCTTCGCCCAGGTTGTTGCGCGCCGACTTCAGCAGGGTCTCGGATGCCGGCCAGCGCCAGCTGTCGAGATCGCCGCCAAGCGACTCGTTGGCTTGGCTCAAGGGCGCATTTCCCACGGCCAGCGCGCCGCCCAGCATGGCGACCGCGTCGCGAACCTGCCGAGTGACGCCCGCCTCCCAGTTGGGCATGTTGTCGAGCCACAGGCCCGGCGGCATGACGTCATTGCGCAGGTAACCGCCGGGCTTGTGAAGCAGCGTATCCAGAATCGAGATATTGCTGGCCAACAGGGCTTCGCCCGGCGGTATCGGTTTCTCTTCTCCGCCGGTGTCGACGCTCTGGGGGAAGCCTCGCTGCATCTCGACTGCCTGTTTCGGGTCCGTGGGCGCGGGCGTCCAGCTCCACCAGATACCGAGCACGATACAGACCAGCAGGTAGATGACGACCAGCCCCACCAGCGGCTTCCAGATCCAGCCGTACTGGGGCGTTTCGAGAACCTCGGTGCGCGACAGTGGCGCCTTCTTCTTGCGCAATAGAGCCATGGACGATCCTTGTCATTTCGAGAGGTTGGAGAACATGTCGAGAAAGGCCGTCTGCGCTAGCCCGACCTGAACGGGGTTGGGAGACGATATGACTCTATCCTATCATGCTCCCCGTGACGCGCAGCCCGCCTTTCGCTGCATGCCGGGCCGGGTCCAGCGGCGCGGTCGATGGCACTTTTCCGCCCCCGTGCGATCGAAAGACGCATCGATTCACGCGGCTCTGCCGCCACTGCCCGCCCGCCAGGGCCAAGCCTCAACCGTCGTCGGGATACCCATTAGCGAATGTCGCGTTTCTACTGGTTGGTTTTGATGTTTTGCTGCTGTCTGTCGGCACCGCTGGGCGCTGCCCACGCCGACGCCCTTCAACGGGAACGGCAGCCTCCCTTCGCCCAGAGCGACGCGCAGTTTCTTGCGGTCGACCAGGCCTTTCACGCGTACGCCTGGCATGACGATGAACGCGTCTACGTCGGCATGCGCAACGAACCGGGCCACTATCTCTATCGCCACCGTTTCGCGCTGGAGAGCCGTCAACCCGGCGTGATGCTGGGTACGCTCGACCTGCCGCCGGGCGAGTTCAAGCACGATCCGTACCTGGGCGACGTGCATGTCTTTCACGACCGGGTCGAGATCAGCGCGCCGCTATCGAAAGTCGAGGACGCCGCCGATACCCATCGCCCGATCCCCGTCACCCTCACCTTCCAGGGCTGCGCCGATGCGGGACTCTGTTACCCTCCCGAACACTGGAAGCTGGAGGCCAAGGCCGGCCCGCCGCCAGCGGCATATACCGACGCGACCCGTGACGCCAAGGCTTCGCCGATCGGGCAGGATGCCGGCGATCCTTTTTCGTCATCCGGCGGCGACGTGCCACTCGCCAACCCCGCCCGCGCCTCCGATGGCGTCCAATCGACCTCGGCCCCGATAGCTGCGGCCGGCGAGTCCTCGACGCTCTCCAGTGCCGGTGCCGACGGCCAATTCCGGTCACTGCTCGACGCTGGCATTGGCCTGAGCGCCCTGGGTCTGTTCTTCCTCGCCGGACTGGGGCTGACCTTCACCCCCTGCGTGCTCCCCATGCTGCCGATCCTGACCGCCATCATCGTGGGCCAGAACGCCCGGCGGGGGCGCGCGCTGGCGCTGTCGGCAAGCTACGTCGCCGGCATGGCCGCGACATTCACCCTGCTCGGCACGCTGATGGGCATGTTTGGTGCCTCGCTCAATCTGCAGGCCCGGCTCCAGTCGGGCTGGGTCCTGATCCCCTTCGCGCTGCTGTTCGCACTGTTCGCCATCGCGATGTTCGGCGCTTTCGACCTGCGCCTGCCCAGCGCGATCGGCCAGCGGATCGATGCCTGGCAGAACCGGCTCCAGCGTAGCGGCCCGGCGGGACTGGCAGCGGCCGGCGCCCTGTCGGTACTGGTAGTGTCGCCGTGCGTCTCCGCGCCTCTGGCCGGCGCGCTGGTGTTCATCTCCACCACCGGCGAGACGCTGGGCGGCGCCCTGGCGCTGCTGGCACTCGCGCTGGGGATGGGCGTGCCGCTGATTCTGGTCGGCACCTTTGGTGGGCAGTGGTTGCCGCGTACCGGCGCCTGGATGCAGGGCGTCAAGGCGGTGTTCGGCGTGATGCTGCTCGGCGTCGCCATCTGGCTGATCGAGCGCCTGCTGCCCGGCCCTGTCGGCCTGCTGCTGTGGGGCGCGTTGACGCTGGGATGCGCGCTGGCACTCGGCGCACTGGACATGAGAACCACTGCCGGCTGGCCACGGGCACGCCAGGCGGCGGGCTGGGCGCTGCTGGTGTGGGGCACGGCGATGATATGGGGTGCGGCCCAAGGCGGTGGCGATCCGTTGCAGCCCCTGGCCGGAACGGATGCACGGACGGCGTCGGATGTGGCGCGCCCCACCTTCCAGACCGTCGACGATCCCGACCAGCTCGATGCGGCGCTGGCCTCGGCCCGCGCCGCGGGGCGCCCGGTCATGGTCGACGTCAGCGCCGACTGGTGCATTTCGTGCAAGGTGATGGAACAGAGGGTGTTCCCCGAGCCAGCCGTGGCCGATCGTCTGGCCGACTTCACGCTACTTCGCGCCGATGTCACCCGGGACGTGGCCGCCAGCCGGGAACTGCTCGATCGCTACAGCCTGTTCGGGCCGCCGGGACTGCTGTTCTTCAGCGACGGGAAGGAGATCCGCGACGCTCGCGTCCAGGGCGAAATCGATGCCCCGGCACTGGTCAGCCACCTGGAGGCGGTGCAGCGACGGGTGCAGGAGACCGGGTCTGACGGCCCGCCGCGTGACTCGTAGCTCTTAGCCCGTAGCTCGTGACTCGTGGCCCGTAGCTCGTGACTCGTAGCCCGTAGCTCTTAGCTCGTAGCTCCTAGCTCTTAGCCCGTAGCTCGTAGCTCGTGGCTCGTGGCTCGTGGCTCGTGGCCATAGGTTACCGAACATCGTTCGATGGTCAGGGTGGACACCCCCAGTCTTTTTCGGCAAACTTCGACACCAACGAAAACGGTGCGCCGAAGACGCCATCTTGCAGCAAAGTGACGCGATCTCGGCAATTCATGAACGGGTTAACAGCGCAAGGACGGTCATGGCTAGACTCCTGGTTCTCAATGGTCCCAACCTGAATCTGCTCGGCACTCGCGAGCCGGCGGTGTATGGCACGACCACGCTGGAGGATATCCGGGTGCGCCTGACCGAGCGCGCGCTGAGCACCGGTCATCAACTCGAGTGGCTGCAATCCAACGCCGAACACGAGCTGGTCGAGCGCGTGCACCGCGCGCGGCAGGAGAACATCGATTTCATCCTGCTCAACCCGGCCGCCTTCACGCATACCAGCGTGGCGTTGCGCGATGCGCTGACCGGGGTCGATATCCCGTTCATCGAACTGCATCTCTCCAACGTGCACGCCCGCGAGCCCTTCCGCGCCCACTCCTACTTCACCGATGTCGCCCGAGGCGTCATCGCCGGGTTTGGTGCCGAGAGCTACACCCTCGCGTTGGAAGCCGCACTTTCGCAACTGGATCGCGCCTGAGTCTTTATCTGCCGAAGGGCACTCGGTGACTGGCACCATCGCGGTCAGCCGTCACATTCAACCGTCACATTCAACCAAGCCGAGACATCGCCATGGATATACGCAAGGTCAAGAAACTCATCGAACTCCTGGAAGAGTCCAACATCAGCGAAATCGAAATCCAGGAAGGTGAGGAGTCGGTTCGCATCAGTCGCCACCCCAATGGCTTCGGTGCCATGCAGCAACCGATGGTCATGCCGCAAGCCATGGCACCGGCACCCCAGGGGCCCGGTACCGCGGCCACGCCGGCACCGGACCCCGCCGAGCCGGCTCCCGTCCAGCCCACGGGCCATGCGGTGACCTCCCCCATGGTCGGGACTTTCTACCGGTCGCCGGCACCGGGCGCCAAGGCGTTCGTCGAAGTCGGCCAGAGCGTCAAGAAAGGCGATACCGTGTGTATCGTCGAAGCGATGAAGATGATGAACCAGATCGAAGCCGACAAGGATGGCGTGATCGAAGCGATCCTGGTCGAGGATGGCGAGCCGGTCGAGTTCGACCAGCCGATGATCATCATCAACTAAGGCCACACGAGCGAAACCATCATGTTGGACAAGGTACTCATCGCCAATCGCGGCGAGATCGCCCTCCGCGTTCTGCGCGCCTGCAAGGAACTGGGGATCAAGACCGTGGCGGTTCATTCCAAGGCCGACCGCGAGCTGATGCACGTGCGCCTGGCAGACGAGGCCGTCTGTATCGGCCCCGCCGCCTCGGCTCAGTCCTATCTCAATATTCCGGCCCTGATCAGTGCGGCGGAAGTCACCGACTCGAGCGCCATTCACCCCGGTTACGGCTTCCTGTCCGAGAACGCCAACTTCGCCGAGCAGGTCGAGCGCTCCGGCTTCACCTTCGTCGGGCCGCGGGCGGAAACCATTCGCCTGATGGGTGACAAGGTCAGCGCGATCAACGCCATGAAGGCGGCCGGCGTTCCGACGGTGCCAGGCTCCGATGGGCCGCTGCCGGACGACGACGCCGAGATCCGCCGTATCGCCGGTCGTATCGGTTACCCGGTGATCATCAAGGCGGCAGCCGGCGGCGGCGGTCGCGGCATGCGCGTCGTGCGCAACGACGACGAGGTCGCCAAGGCGGCCAGCGTGACCCGTTCGGAGGCCGCAGCGGCGTTCGGCGACGGCACCGTCTACATGGAGAAGTTCCTCGAGAATCCACGCCACGTCGAGGTGCAGGTCCTCGCCGACGGCCAGGGCAACGCCATCCACCTTTACGACCGTGACTGCTCCCTTCAGCGCCGTCACCAGAAGGTACTCGAGGAAGCGCCGGCGCCGCATCTCGATCCCGAGGCTCGTGCCAAGGTGCTGAAGTCATGCACCGACGCCTGCATCGAGATCAACTACCGGGGCGCGGGGACGTTCGAGTTTCTCTACGAGAACGGCGAGTTCTTCTTCATCGAGATGAATACCCGCGTTCAGGTAGAGCATCCCGTGACGGAGATGGTCACCGGCGTCGACATCGTCAAGGAGCAGCTTCGTATCGCCTGCGGTCAGCCGCTGTCGATCAAGCAGTCCGACGTCGAGCTGCGCGGTCATGCGTTCGAGTGTCGCATCAATGCCGAGGACTCCCGCACCTTCATGCCCTCCCCCGGCAAGATCGACCTCTATCACCCGCCCGGCGGCCTGGGCGTGCGCATGGACTCCCACATCTATACCGGCTACAGCGTGCCGCCCTATTACGACTCGCTGATCGGCAAGCTGATCACCTGGGGCGCGGACCGCGATATCGCACTGGTCAGGATGCGCAACGCACTCGACGAACTGCTGGTCGAAGGCATCAAGACCAACATCGATCTGCAGAAGGACCTGGTTCGCGATAGCGCCTTCCAGCGTGGAGGCGTCAATATCCACTACCTGGAGAAGAAGCTCGGCCTCAGCTGAACCCGAGCGATCCCAACGGGGCGGCCTATCCAGCGATAGCCCGCCCCGTTTTCGTCACCGCCGTCAATCCGGAGAGCGACTCATGGCGTGGCTACAACTCAAGGCATCCATCGCCCCCGAGCAGGCCGAATGGCTGGAGGAACTGCTGCTGGCCGAAGGGGCCAGCGCGATCACCCTGCAGGACGCTCACGACGAACCGGTCTTCGAGCCCGACCGGGGTACCACCCCCTTGTGGCGCGAGACCGTGCTCATCGGCCTCTACGACGACCTTACCGGCGTCGAGGCGATGATCGAGCGTGTCCAGCGCGCCTGGGCCGAACAGGCGCCGGAGGACCCCGCACCGCAGATCGAGTACGAACTGCTGGCCGATCGCGACTGGGAGCGTGAGTGGATGGACGGTTTCGAACCCCTGCGAATGGGCCGCCGGTTGTGGATCGTGCCCAGTTGGCATCAGGCGCCGGACCCCAACGCCGTCAACCTGCTGCTCGACCCCGGTCTCGCTTTCGGCACCGGTACCCATCCCACCACGGCGCTCTGCCTCGGCTGGCTCGACGCCCAGGATCTCGCCCAGCGACAGGTACTGGATTACGGCTGCGGTTCCGGCATTCTGGCGATCGCCGCGCTCAAGCTCGGTGCCGATACCGCCGTCGGTGTCGATATCGATCCCCAGGCACTGCAGGCGAGCCGGGACAACGCCGAACGCAACCGGATCGATGAATCCAGCCTGATCCTGGATTATCCGGAAAAAATCGGACAGGGGCAGTTCGACGTGGTCGTCGCCAATATCCTCGCCGGCCCCTTGGTCGACATGGCGGCAACGATCGCCGGCCGGGTCGGACCCGGGGGCCATCTGGCCCTATCCGGCATTCTGGCCGCCCAGGCGGATGGCGTGCTGGACGCCTATCGGGCCCAGGGCCTGCGCATGGAGGAGCCTCAGGAGAAGGAAGGCTGGGTTCTCCTCGTCGGACACCGAGCGGCCTGAACGTTACGAGACCGGTCTGCCATGCGTCCGCGCCGGCGGCCGGTTTCATGCCCAAACGCTCTGGCCTGAAGGATTTTCATACACCCCGGGCGCACTTTGCGGCTTAGGTCGTGAGTCGGCAAACAGCGCTTCAACAAAGCCGGGGTGACCGGTATCATAGCCTCCCCGTTTTGCCTGAGCCCCTGTAACGATGCGTGATTCCGTGTCACCGCAGACCGATCGCCCGTTACCCCGCATCGGCCATCACACGCTACCCAATCGCGTGATTTTGGCCCCCATGGCCGGGGTGACCGACCGCCCCTTTCGCCAGCTTTGTCGCGAACTGGGGGCTGGTCTCGTGGTGTCGGAGATGGTCACCGCCGACAGCCGGCTCTGGCACACCCGGAAATCCCGGCAGCGCATGATCCATCGCGGCGAACCAGGACCAAGATCGGTGCAGATCGCCGGCGGCGACCCGCAGATGCTCGCCGAGGCGGCACGGCTCAATGCCGACGCCGGGGCCGAGATCATCGACATCAACATGGGTTGCCCGGCCAAGAAGGTCTGCAACAAGGCGGCGGGATCGGCGCTACTGCGGGACGAACGCCTGGTAGCCGATATCCTCGAGGCCGTGGTCGCGGCGGTCGACATCCCGGTCACGCTGAAGATTCGCACCGGCTGGTGTGCAGAGACCCGCAATGCGGAGCGTGTCGCCAGCCTCGCCGAGAACGCCGGTATCGCAGCCCTGGCCGTTCATGGCCGAACCCGTGAGCAGCGCTACACCGGCTCCGCGGAGTACGACACCATCGCCGCCATCAAGCAGCGCGTGTCGATACCGGTCTTCGCCAACGGCGACGTGACCACGCCGCAGCGCGCTGCGGAAGTGCTCGCCTACACCGGCGCCGATGCGGTGATGGTCGGGCGCGGCGCCCAGGGCAACCCGTGGCTGTTCCGTGAGATCGAGCACTACCTGCGCACCGGTCGCGAACACGCGCCACCGAGCGCGGATGAGATCGCCACCACCATGGGACGTCATCTACGTGCACTCCACGAGCACTACGGCGACTATCTCGGCGTCAGGGTGGCTCGCAAGCATGTCGGTTGGTACCTTGCCTCGTGCGATCCGGGCCGGGCCCACCGCTCTCGCTTCAATCGTCTCGAGCAGACCCAACAACAATTCGAGTTTCTTCATGAACTCTTTCGCGGTGACGCCGCCGCGATCGGTAATGGAATCCACGCAGCATGAATAGCCGGCAGCCCTTAGCTCTCGATGGTGAGTCATCCGCCGAGATCGACTCCCTTCAAATGCCCGATGCGCTATCCCATACGACACTCAGAGAGTGTGTCGAGCGCGTCATGGAGCGCTACTTCTCCCATCTCGAGGGAGAATCCGTCTCGAATCTCTACGGGATGGTGCTGGCGGAAGTCGAGGCGCCGCTCCTCGAAGTCGTGATGCGCAACGTGGAAGGTAATCAGACCCGCGCCGCCGAGCTGCTCGGTCTCAATCGCGGCACGTTGCGCAAGAAACTCAAGCAGTACGACCTGATGTAAATTCTCTCTCGCTTCGCCCGAGCGAAGCGCCACCCGGACGCGCGACGCCGCCGACGACCCGCGGGTCTCCTGGCTGCGCTTGCCGTCTCATCGCACAAGAGTGGACTGGCATGTCTCAACCCCCTGCTTCTACCGCCCCCCGCGCCGTCCGTCGCGCCCTGCTCAGCGTCTCCGACAAGACCGGCGTCGTCGAATTCGCTCGCGAACTGACCTCGCTGGGTGTCGAACTGCTATCGACCGGCGGTACCTATCGCCTGCTGCGGGAGAGCGATATCGCGGTCACCGAAGTCTCCGAGCACACCGGCTTTCCGGAGATCATGGATGGACGCGTCAAGACGCTGCACCCCAAGATTCACGGTGGCATTCTCGGACGTCGCGGGCAGGATGACGAGGTCATGCGGGAGCACGGTATCGACCCGATCGATATGGTCGTCGTCAACCTCTACCCTTTCGAGCAGACCGTGGCCAGGCCCGACTGCACCCTGGAGGACGCCGTCGAGAACATCGATATCGGGGGGCCGACGATGGTTCGGGCCTGCGCCAAGAACCACGAGCACACCACGATCGTGGTCAGCGCCGCAGACTATTCCCGCGTTCTGAAGGATATGGCCAGCCACGACGGCGGCGTCAGTCACAAGACCCGCTTCGACCTGGCGATCAAGGCGTTCGAGCACACCGCCGCCTATGACGCCGCCATTGCCAACTATTTCGGCCAGCGGGTCGGTAGCGGCGAGCCGGATTTTCCGCGCACGCTGTCGCTGCAGTTCACCAAGAAACAGGGCATGCGCTACGGCGAGAACCCGCACCAGAAAGCGGCCTTTTATGTCGAATCAAGTGCGGTCGAGTCAGACACGGCCGAGCCCGGCGCGCGGGAAGCCAGCATCGCCACCGCCGAGCAGCTTCAGGGCAAGGCGCTTTCGTTCAACAATGTCGCGGACACCGACGCGGCGCTGGAGTGCGTCAAATCCTTCACCAAGCCGGCCTGTGTCATCGTCAAGCACGCCAATCCGTGCGGCGTGGCGGTGGTGCCGGAAGATGAGGGCGGTATCCGCAAGGCCTATGACCTGGCCTTCGAGACCGACAGTGAATCCGCTTTCGGCGGCATCATCGCGTTCAACCGCGAGCTGGACGGCGACACCGCCAGCGCCATCGTCGCGCGCCAGTTCGTCGAGGTGATCATCGCACCGCGCATCTCTGCCGAGGCGCGCAAGGCGGTCGCCAGCAAGACCAACGTGCGTCTGCTCGAGTGCGGAGAGCTACCCGCGACAACCGCCGCCGGCTGGGACTACAAGCGTGTCAACGGTGGCCTGCTGGTGCAGAGCCGCGACACCGGCATGATCGGCGCCGACGATCTCCAGGTCGTCACCCGGCGCGCGCCCACCGAGCAGGAGCTGCACGATCTGGTGTTCGCCTGGAAGGTCGCCAAGTTCGTCAAGTCCAACGCGATCGTCTACGCCAGCAAGCGCCAGACCATCGGCGTCGGCGCCGGCCAGATGAGCCGTGTCAATTCGGCACGTATCGCTGCGATCAAGGCCGAGCACGCCGGACTCCAGGTGGCCGGCTCGGTGATGGCCTCGGATGCCTTCTTCCCTTTCCGCGACGGCCTGGACAACGCCGCCGCGGCGGGTATCACCGCCGTCATCCAGCCCGGCGGCTCGATGCGCGACGAGGAAGTGATCGCCGCGGCCAACGAGGCCGACATCGCGATGGTGTTCACCAGTATGCGCCACTTCCGGCACTAAGCCGCGAGCCGCGAGCCGCGAGCCGCGAGCCGCGAGCCGCGAGCTGCGAGCC
>NZNW01000060.1 GCA_002695065.1 Salinicola sp.
CCGCACCGCCGTTGATCGAGGCCGCGTAAATCCGGTCGGAGTGCAGCAGCTGGTTTTGTGTCGTGTCGATCAGCACCTCGTCACTCGACAACAACGTGGGCATCATTGAATCGCCGACACCGCGCGCAAGACGCAACCGGTGAACGGGTGTGCGGGTGATCGCGCGCAGATAGCCCAGGTCGAACTCGACGGGCTCTTCTTCGACATAATCGTCGACCGTGGCGCCGGGCCCCATCGGTAGGCTCAGGTCGAGGCGCATCAACTGGGCGGTTTCGCCGCCGTCTACGGAGCGAGTTGGTAGCTGTTCGGGAGCTGGCGCCCGTGCGTCGAGCGATGAAGCGTGAACTTCCCGAAACGGTGTGATGATTTCGGCAGGGGTAACGTCAAGAGCCTCAGCCGCCTTGTCGATCCACTTCTGGCTCAGACCGCGCTGACCTTTTTCCAGGCGCTCGACCTGCTGTGGGGTGGTGCCCATACGCTTAGCGAGCTCGGGCCGTTTCCAGCCCTTCGCCTCTCTGAGCTCTTCCATATTGTTGACGCTGGTCATGCCGCAAACTGCACCATTTCGGTGTGGCGATGGAATACTCCATTTTGGTGTTGACACTGGTGGCCTTATAGCACCATATTGGTGTTGTAAGGAGATCATCGAATGACGTTGAAGGATTGGCTCGCGGCCAAAGAGGTTTCGGTCTCGCAGTTTGCCGCGCGCATCAACCGCACGCCTGAAACCGTCCGGCGATATGCCGCCGGCGAGCGTATCCCTGACAAAGAAACGATGCCGTTGATCGCCGAGCAAACGAGCGGCGATGTGACTGCCAATGACTTCTTCGGCATCGCAGCATGATGCGCTCCCCCCGCCTCTACGTGGCTGGGCGCCGCGTTGGCTTTCAGGCCGCTAACATTCCCCCTCGGTGCGCGGCTTGCGGCAAGGTTCATTGCTCCTGCTCCGATGCCCATTGGGGCGGCACTGTCCCGCCTTTGGGTGCGGCATGATGCAGATCATCCCCGTCCTTACGCTCGATGGCCGCTTCGTCGGCAACATCGTCAATCCTCTCCCCACCACTCGCCACCCCCTTGGCGAGGCGGCGAGCGCCAGCGTGGCCTCCACTCTCCCGGGTCGCGCTGGCGCTCATTTCGGAGCAAAATGAATGCCCCGGTATCGCAAAACAAAAACGCGGAATGACGAAGCGGTGATCGAAGTCGCCGGTCATCAAGTCATTGTCGATCTGTGCATGGTCGAAATGTTGAACGACTACTCGCTTTCGTTCGTGAGGAACGAAACCACCGCTTTCGTTCAAGCGACCAGTCGGGACAAGACCCAGTACATACGGCTGAGCCGTCTCGTCATGGATCCACCTGCTCACAAGGTTGTCGATCACATCAATGGCAACCCTCTTGATAATCGGCGCCGTAACCTTCGCATCGTGACGTCGCGCCAAAATGCTCAAAACCGCGCCAAGCGTGGCGACCGTTGCACCAGCAAATACAAGGGCGTGTGCCTCAAGGGCGGCAGGTGGTTTGCCTGCCTTTACCAAAACTATCGGCAAGTCTCGCTTGGGTTCTTCCCCACAGAACGTGAGGCCGCTGAGGCTTACGATGCGGAAGCCCGAAGCCGGTTCGGACGATGCGCGGCGCTCAACTTTCCAAAGGCTGGCGAACAATCCGCACACCGTCCGAGAACAATCACTTTCCATGCTGCTGAGGTAGTCGAACAATGATCCGCTGTTCCACGGGTTCGAAGCCGGTGTTTTCCGCTTCAGCCGCGATCGAGTGCATCGCCCGCGCCCTGACTGAAATCAAAGCGCAGGACGAATTGACCGACGCCGACATCGGCGCTGTCCTCGGCAAAAGCGAAGACCAGGCTGCAAAGTATCGCACCGGGCTCGCGACGATGGATGCCGTCACGTTCGCCCGTGGCAAGCGCGAATGGAATGGCCGCTTTACCGGCTATCTCGATAACCTCTGCGTGATGTCGCGCCCGGGCAAGGTTGATGATCGCCAAGGTCATACATCGCTGCTCGAAGCCGCACTCGCGTTCTCCGTAGCGCTGCAGGACGGCGAATTCTCTCCCGACGAAGTTCTGGCCAACCGGTCGACCCTCGAAAACGCGCGCGACGCGATCGATGCGCAGCTTCGCAAGCTGAGGCCGGCGGCATGAGCGACGTATTTAAAGCCGACCTGCCCGCGATGCAGGCTTGGGCCGAAGGGCTCATGGCAAGCCGCCCCGCCGATTTCGTGATTGGTGACGATTACCTGCGTCGTTGGTGGGTTCTCCCGCGCAACGAATACAGCAACGTCTATCTGCACGACATTCGCGCGAGCGACGATGACCGGGCATTCCACGATCACCCGTGGTCGAACACGTCCATTCTCTTGCTCGGCAGCTACATCGAACACACCCCCACCGGGCGCTACGTTCGCAAAGCTGGCGACGTGATCGAGCGTAAGGGCAAAGACCTTCATCGCCTCGAAGTCATCCCCGGCGAGCGTGCAATCAGTCTGTTCATGACCGGCCCGGCGCATCGTGAATGGGGTTTCTCCTGTCAGCATGGTTGGGTGCACTGGCGAGATTTCGTCAATGAGCGCGATACCGGACAAGTTGGTCGCGGTTGCGGCGAGCATGGCGACCTGACGCCCACCAGCGTTCGCGGAACGGCGGTGAAGTCATGACCCCCTTCACCCGCGAGAACGTCCGCCTCTGGCTCGAAGAACTGCGGTTCGGCGCCCGGATCGGCCTCGGGCTGTGGGCGCTGGCAGAAGTGATTGGTGCCCTAGCCGCTTGGGCGGGGGTGTGGGCGTGATGGACCCGTATATCCAGTTTCTAACGCGCAAAGCTGTGACCGATCCCATGACGGGATTGGACAACCCGCCTGCGCTTCCCGACTGCCTGTTTCCTCACCAGCGCGATATCGTTCGGTGGGCGCTTAAGCGTGGTCGCGCGGCATTGTTCGCAGGAACGGGCCTCGGCAAGAGCCTGATGGAACTGGCGTGGGCGCAGGCAATCAATCAGGTAACCGGCAAAAATATCCTGCATCTCGCTCCGCTGGCTGTCTCGCAACAGATGGCGCGTGAAGCCGACAAGTTCGGCATCCCCGCGCGCATCGTCGCGTCACAAGATGATTGCAGCGCCGGTACAAACATCACGAACTATCAGAAGCTGGATCATTTCGATCTGTCGAAGTTCGGCGGCGTTATCCTGGATGAAAGCAGCATCCTCAAGAACACCGATGGCCACTACCGCACAAAGCTGATCGAAGCTTGCCAGGCCATCCCGTTCCGTCTCGCTGCGACCGCGACACCCGCGCCGAACGATTTCATGGAATTGGGCAACCACGCCGAGTTCCTTGGCATCATGTCCTATACCGACATGCTCGCCACATTCTTTGTTCACGATGGCGGCGACACGCAAAAATGGCGCCTCAAAGGACACGCTGAAAACGAGTTCTGGAAATGGATGGCCTCTTGGGCTGTCATGCTCCGGAAGCCGTCAGACCTTGGCTATGCGAACGATGGGTACGACTTGCCGCCGCTGCAATTCCGCCAGCATATCGTAGCCGCTGACTATGCGCCGGACGCTGAAATGGGAACGCTGTTCCCTATGCAGGCGCAGACGCTTTCGGAGCGTATCGCTGCACGTCGCACGACGGTAGAACCGCGCTGCGAAATGGCGGCATCAATAACGCCTTCGGATCGTCCTTTCGTCTGGTGGTGCAATCTAAATGGCGAAGCCGAACTTCTAGCCAAACAGATACCCGGCGCCGTCAATCTCCATGGTGGACTGAAAGAAGGCGAAAAAGAGCGCATCCTACTGGCATTCAGCGACGGTGAAATCCGCGTGCTGATAACCAAACCGAGCCTCGCTGGCTTCGGGATGAATTGGCAGCATTGCGCGGACACCGGGTTCGTCGGCCTCAACGACAGCTTCGAGCAGTTCTATCAGGCCGTGCGCAGGTTCTGGCGGTTTGGTCAGCAGAAGCCAGTCACCGCTCACATTATTGCCAGCGAACTTGAGGGCGCAACTGTCGCCAACATCAAACGCAAGGAAGCTGACGCAGATCGCATGGCGGCGGCCATGGTCATGCACATGGCCGATCTGTCGAGCGAAGCCGTGCGCGGCAGCGTGCGCGACACCCCGAATTACACTCCGTCCGTCCCAGTGACGATCCCCGCATTCTTGGAGAGAGCAGCATGATCGAGGGCATTAAATGCGTCGAGCAGCAAGTAACCGACGAATACGCAATTTATCAGGGTGATAGCTGCGAGGTTATCCGCGCGATCCCCGGTGACAGCATTCACTTCGGTGTTCACTCGCCACCGTTCGAGGGGCTTTACAAGTTTTCGAACTTCGACCGCGACATATCGAACAATGAGGGGCCCGGCTTTTGGGAGCACTATGGGTTCCTGATTTCCGAATTGCTGCGCGTGACAATGCCTGGCCGTCTTCATGCCGTTCACGTCATGCAGTTGCCGACAAGCAAGGTGCGGCACGGCTTTATCGGGATGCGCGACTTCCGCGGTGAAGTTGTCCGCGCTTACGAGGATGCAGGCTGGATCTTCCATAGCGAGGTTTGCATTTGGAAAGACCCCGTAGTCGCTCAGCAGCGCACTAAGTCTATTCGTCTGCTCCACAAGCAGATCGTCAAGGATAGCTGCATCAGCGGGCAAGGACTGGCTGACTACATTCTCACGTTCCGCAAGCCCGGCGAGAACCCCGAGCCGGTCTCCGGTTGCTTCGATCGATATAGCGGAACCGATGAACCCGATCGCAGCAAGTACACGACGCCCACGGATGGACGTAACTGGTATTCGATCGAAGTCTGGCAGCGTTACGCATCGCCGGTTTGGATGGATATCAACCAGACACGCACCCTGCAGTATCGTGGCGGGCGAGACGAGAAAGACGAACAGCACATATCGCCGCTGCAACTCGACGTTATCGAGCGATGCATCGACCTGTGGAGCAATCCCGGCGACACTGTTTTGACCCCGTTCCTTGGCATCGGCAGCGAAGTTTACAGCGCGGTTCAGATGGGTCGCAAAGGCATCGGGATCGAACTGAAGCCCTCGTATTTCGCGCAGGCCAAGCGGAACCTCGAAAAAGCGAAAGCGGACCTGGGCGGTCTGTTCGCGAGCGCCGCATGACCAACAACTACGGCCCCGTCCTGTTCGCAATCGCCTTTACGCTGACGACCGTGACCGGCTTCGGCCTGGCCAAGTGGGCGGGCCTCATATGACCAATTCAACCAAGGAGAGTACCATGAATGCACAGGTGAAGGTCGAGCCTCCAACGCTCGACAAGCTACGGGAGCCGTTTCCCCAACACCACATCAGCAAACTGCCGAAGCCCACCAAGGCACAGAATGACGCAGTTAAGGCGGACTTCAAAAAGGGCATCCGCTGCAAGATTTGCGGTGGCTGGCATCATCCTGACGTGGTTCATCTGGATTACGTCGGCCATGCCGCGCTGACCGATCGCCTGCTCGACACCGACCCCCACTGGTACTGGGAGCCGGTGTCATTCGGGCAGGATGGTCTTCCGGCCTTCGATCAGAACGGCGGGCTCTGGATAAAGCTGCACGTCCTTGATGTCACCCGCCTAGGGTATGGCTCAGCGGACGGCAAGAAGGGCGGTGACGCCATCAAGGAAATCATCGGCGACGCGCTGCGCAATGCAGCGATGCGCTTCGGTGCTGCTCTGGACCTTTGGCACAAGGGCGACCTCCACGCGGACGAACCGACGGCCGAAGAAGCCAAGGAGCCGAAGGCTGAAATGCCAGACGCTGAATGGGCGCGTCTTGCTGGTCTTATCAAAGCCACCGGCACGAACACAGCGGACATGTGCAAGCACTTCGCTGTCGAGAGCCTGCGTCACCTCGATCAGGACCAATACGGCAAGGCGCTTGAAGCGCTGAATTCCAAGCTCGCCAAGATGGCCAAGGCCGAGAGCGATCAGAAGGCCAAGCAATCCGAAAAACCCGCGTCGGACTTCGCCGAAGTCCTTGAAGACGAAATTCCTTACTGAGGAGAGCCCCCATGCAATACCAATCCAGCAAGGGGCCCGTCGCGATCGACACTATGCCCCTTTCGTATGCGAAGAATGCGCTGAACAAGCTTCGTCGCAACGAGCCCGAGCGTACCGCCGAGATCGATGCTCTCGATGCTCACGTCTCGAAGCTGACCGACGAGGCGACCGAGAAGTCGCTCAATCCGCGGGCGCAGATCGGTGGCAATGAGCCTCCCCCCGAAGCCGAGATCAAGCCCGGATGGGAAGCGGTCAAGGTCCACATGGACGACCTGCTGACCGAAGCGGCGAACTGGGCCGACGGGACGCAGATCGAGAACCAGGAACAGGCCGACAAGGTGGGCAAGCTGCGTCAGCTTCTGCAGGATTCCGCAAAGCTCGCTGACAAGGCCCGCGTCGAAGAAAAGAAGCCGCTCGACGACAAGATCGCCGAAATTCAGGACCGCTACAATGCCTATACCGCGCCTCTGAAGAACAAGAAGCCCGGCTCGGTCAGCAAGGCGGTGCAGGCTCTCGGAAACCTGCTGACGCCGTGGCTGAACAAGCTTGAGGCAGAAAAGCGCGAACGCGAAGATGCTGCGCGCAAAGCAGCTGAAGAAACGCAGGCAGCTGCTCTTGCCGCCCGGCAGGAAGCGAAGAAGGCCGACGACCTGTCCAAGATGGATCAGGCGGACGACCTGCTTGCTCAGGCTGAAGAAGCCGCCTCTGCCCTTAAGTCCGTCGAGCGCGAAAAGGTGCAGGCGAAGGGCGAGTTCCGAGCGATCGGCATGCGCTCGTACTGGTCGGCCGCGCTCAACCCGGGCGAAGGCGGCAAAGCCCTTGTCCACTACGCCAAGGCGCAGCCCGATCGGGTGAAGGCCTTCCTCCAAACACTGGCCGATGAGGATGTTCGCCGCGGCATGCGCGAGATCCCCGGCTTCACAATCACCGAAGATCGGAAGGTGGCATAATGGCCGGCTCACTCAACAAGGTCATGCTGATCGGCAATCTCGGCGCTGACCCTGAAGTCCGCAGCTTTCAGAACGGTGGCAAGGTCGCGAACCTTCGCATCGCCACAAGCGAAAGCTGGAAAGATAAGAACACCGGTGAGCGCCAAGAGCGCACCGAGTGGCATACCGTGGCTATTTTCAACGAAGGCCTGATCGGCGTCGTCGAGCGCTTCCTCCGCAAAGGCAGCAAGATCTACGTCGAGGGCCAGCTGACGACCCGTAAGTGGCAGGATCAGTCCGGAAACGACCGGTACAGCACCGAAGTCCACCTGCGCGGAATGAACGGTGTGCTGACCATGCTCGATAGTGCTGGCGGTGAGCGCGGCGAGCGCAAGCAATCCTACGACGATGCGCCC
>NZNW01000061.1 GCA_002695065.1 Salinicola sp.
GGAGATCTAACGATCAAGCGTAATAATCAGCGCGGGCGCCCTCAGGAAAAGCGCGCGCCCATCAATGACCGTATTCGTGCAGACGAAGTTCGCCTTATCGATGCCGAGGGCGAGCAGGTGGGAGTCGTTCCCATGCAGGAGGCGCTGGAACGCGCCGAGGAAGCCGGAATGGATCTCGTCCAGATTTCCAATGCCGATCCCATCGTCTGTAAAATCATGGACTACGGCAAGTTCCTCTTCGAGCAGAAGAAGCAGAAGTCTGCCCAGAAGAAGAAAACCAAACAGATCCAGGTCAAGGAAGTCAAATTCCGGCCTGGCACGGACGAGGGCGACTATCAGGTGAAGTTGAAAAACCTGATACGTTTCCTCGAAGGTGGCGACAAGGGCAAGGTCACGCTGCGTTTCCGGGGTCGTGAGATGGCACACCAGGACATCGGTCGTCGACTGATGGAAAGGATTGCCGCCGATCTGGAAGAGCTGGCGACCGTCGAGTCCTTCCCCAAGATGGAAGGCCGACAGATGATCATGATCCTTGCGCCCAAGAAGAAGTGATCCGCGGGCAAGTCGAACGGGGCGTGACGAGTACGATCTCTTCACGTCCGGCCTCGGGTTTTCTCAATAAAACGGAGTGGAGTTTTTCCCATGCCGAAAATCAAGAGCAATAGTGGCGCTGCCAAGCGCTTCAAGAAGACTGGTAACGGCTTCAAGCACAAGCAGTCTTTTCGTAGTCACATCCTGACCAAGAAGTCCACCAAGCGTAAGCGTCAGTTGCGTGGCATGAAGCAGGTACACGCTGCCGACAAGCAGCTCGTAACCCGCATGCTGCCCAACCTGTAACACTTGGTCGTCAGTCTTTAACGTCAGGAGAGTACTATGTCTCGCGTCAAGCGTGGTGTCGTCGCACGTCGTCGTCACAAGAAGATCATGAAGCAGGCCAAAGGCTATTACGGTGCGCGCTCGCGCGTCTTCCGCGTAGCCAAGCAGGCCGTCATCAAAGCCGGTCAGTACGCGTATCGCGACCGTCGCCAGCGCAAGCGTCAGTTCCGCGCTCTGTGGATCACGCGTATCAATGCGGCGGCTCGCATCAACGGCATGTCCTACAGTCGTTTCGTGGCGGGTCTGAAGAAAGCCGGCATCGAGATCGACCGCAAGGTGCTGGCTGATCTGGCAGTTCACGAGAAAGCGGCCTTTGCGGCGCTCGTCGAGAAAGCCAAAGCTGCATAAGCGGGTCATGTCTTGCCCTCGCGGGCAATACGTCGTATGACCGATCCAGGGGAAGGGCAGCTGCTCTTCCCCTGTTTTTTTATACCGTGTTGACGCGCTGTCCACCATTGGCGGCGCTATATGCCGAAAGATAAGCGGAGCTCGACGGATGGATCATCTTCCTGCCCTGGTCAACGAGGCGAGAGCGGCGATCGCCGCGGCCGAAGACGCCCAAGCCCTTGACCAGGTGCGCGTGCGTTTCCTGGGCAAGAAAGGCGAGATCACCGCTTTGCTGAAAGGGCTGGGTCGGCTCTCCGCCGAAGAGCGCCCGGCGGCGGGTGAGCGCATCAACGAAGCCAAGCAGGCCCTGCAGCAGGAGCTCGACCACCGCAAGCGGGTGATCGATGAGGCCGCCCTGGAGGCGCAACTCGCAGCCGAGCGCATCGATGTCACGCTGCCGGGGCGCGGCGAAGTCAGCGGTGGACTGCATCCCGTCACCAGAACGCTGGAGCGTATCGAGTCGCTGTTTCAGCACATCGGCTTCGAGGTCGCGGTCGGGCCGGAGATCGAGGACGATTTCCATAATTTCGAAGCGCTCAACATCCCGGCCCACCATCCGGCACGGGGCATGGCGGACACGTTCTATTTCGACGCGACACGTCTTCTGCGGACTCATACCTCGCCTGTCCAGGTGCGCACCATGCAGTCCCAGCAACCGCCGATCCGCATCGTCTGTCCCGGTCGTGTCTACCGTAGCGATTCCGATCTGACGCACACGCCGATGTTCCATCAGGTAGAAGGGCTGCTGGTCGACGAGGGGGTCAGCTTTGCCGATCTCAAGGGGACCATAGCCGACTTTCTGCACGCGTTCTTCGAACGGGATGATCTGGAAGTGCGGTTTCGGCCCTCCTACTTCCCCTTTACCGAGCCGTCTGCCGAAGTCGATATCCAGTGCGTGATGTGTCGGGGCGAGGGCTGCCGCGTCTGCTCCCAGAGCGGTTGGCTCGAGGTGATGGGGTGCGGCATGGTGCATCCGGCGGTATTCCGTCACTCGGGTGTCGATCCGGAACGCTATACCGGTTTTGCTTTCGGGATGGGGGCCGAGCGTCTGGCGATGCTGCGCTATGGCGTGAACGACCTTCGGTTGTTCTTCGATAACGACCTGCGTTTTTTGAGTCAGTTCAACTGAGTCCACCGCCCAGTCAAGGAGTGTCAAGATGAAGTTTTCCGAAGCGTGGCTGCGCGAGTGGGTATCACCGGCCCTGGAGACGCAGGCGTTGGCCGACGCGATCACCATGGCGGGGCTGGAGGTCGATGCCGTCGAGCCGGTCGCGGCAGCCTTCCACGGCGTGGTGGTGGCAACGGTGACCGCCAAGTCGCCGCACCCCGACGCGGACAAGCTCAATGTCTGTCAGGTCGACGATGGTTCGGGAGAGCCGGTGCAAGTGGTGTGCGGCGCCCCCAATGTGGATGTGGGCCAGCGGGTGCCGTTCGCGCGGGTTGGGGCCGTGCTGCCCGACGACTTCAAGATCAAGAGAGCCAAGCTGCGTGGGGTGGAGTCGTGCGGCATGATTTGCTCGGCCTCCGAGCTCGGATTGGAAGAGGGGCGTTCGGAGGGTATCTACGTTCTGCCGTCGGACGCACCCACCGGGCAGGATTTTCGTGCCTGGCTGGGCCTCGATGACCACACCATCGAGGTCGACCTGACGCCCAACCGCGGCGACTGCCTCAGCCTGCGCGGCATCGCGCGCGAGGTGGGTAGCGTCACCGGCGCCAAGGTCAGCGAGCCGACCGTCTCCACCGTCGTGGCACGTAACAACGCCCAGTTCCCGGTCAGCGTTCGCGATGGCGAAGGTTGCCCGCGCTATCTCGGACGGGTCATTCGCGATGTCGATGTCACGGCGAAGACCCCCTTGTGGATGCGCGAACGCCTTCGGCGCAGTGGCATCCGTAGCATCGACCCGGCGGTCGATGTGACCAATTACGTCATGCTAGAACTTGGCCAGCCCATGCATGCCTTCGATCTCGACTCGCTGGAGGGCGGGATCGAGGTCCGTCGCGCTGTCGCTGGCGAGCGCCTGACCTTGCTGGACGGGCAGGAGGTAGCGCTGGACGACGCGACGCTGGTGATTGCCGATCGCAATGGCCCGCTGGCGATCGCGGGGGTGATGGGCGGCGAGACCACGGGTGTCACGCCCCGGACACGCCATCTGTTCCTGGAGGCTGCCTTCTTTTCGCCCCTGGTCGTCGCCGGCAAGGCACGGGATTTCGGGCTTCACACCGACGCCTCGCACCGTTTCGAAAGGGGGGTGGACCCGGACATCACCCGCACCGCAATGGAGCGGGCGACCGAGTTGCTGCTCTCCATCGTCGGCGGCGCGCCCGGACCCATCACCGAGGTGAGAAATCCCGCCACGCTGCCGCATCGGGGCAGCGTCGAGCTGCGCCGTGACCGTCTGGCGTCATGCCTCGGCGTGCGCCTGGCGGACGAGGAGATTCAGCGCATCTTTCGCTCGCTGGGCATGACCAGTTCGGTATCGGGGCAGACCTGGCATGTGCAGGTGCCCAGCTGGCGCTTCGATGTCTCGATCGAGGAGGACCTGATCGAGGAGCTTGCGCGCATTCATGGTTACAACCGGCTGCCCGCCACGCGACCCGAGGCCCGCCTGAAACTGGCGGCCGACGACGAGGCGACCCAGCCACTGAGGCGCCTGCGCCGTCATATGGTGTCGAGAGGCTATCAGGAAGCCGTGACTTACAGCTTCGTGTCGCCCGAGCTTCAGTCTCTGATCGTGCCGGACGGCGTCTCTCCCGTGTTGGCGAATCCCATCTCCAGCGACATGTCCGTCATGCGCCACAGTCTGTTCCCGGGGCTGATCAAGGCGCTCACCCACAACCTCAACCGGCAGCAGCAGCGCGTCAGGCTATTCGAGGCCGGACTGGTGTTTCAGGGCCCGCTGGACGACCTGACCCAGACGCCGATGTTCGGCGGCCTGATCTGTGGGCCGCGCAGCGCGGAAGGTTGGTCCGTCAGTCGCGAAGGCGTCGATTTCTTCGATCTGAAAGGGGACCTCGAGAGCCTGATGGCGATGAGTGGATGCGCCGAAGAGTGGACATTCGTCTCGGCCTCGCACCCCGCTCTCCATCCGGGGCGCTCCGCCCGTCTCGAGCGGAACGGCAAACCGGTCGGTTGGCTGGGTGCGCTGCATCCGCAAGTGCGCTCGCAACTCGATATTAAGCCTGACATCTATCTGTTCGAGGTCGAGCAGGAGGCCCTGACGCGCGGTGTCATACCAAAGTTCAAGCCGCTGTCGCGATATCCGGAAGTCCGCAGGGATCTGGCTTTCCTGGTAGAGGAGAGCGTCGGCGTCGCACCGCTGGTCGAAACGATTCGTGCCCAGGCCGGGGAGTGGTTGACCCGATGGCAGCTATTCGACGTCTACCAGGGCGCCGGCGTTGAGGAGGGCACCAAGAGCATAGCCCTGGGCTTGACCTGGCAGCATCCTTCGCGCACTCTCAATGACGAGGAAATCAATCAGTTAATCGCAGACGTGGTGCAGGCGGCGCAAGCTCGCTTCGGTGCCAGGCTGCGGAGTTGATCTGTCATCCTGCGCGAAGGGAGCGATCATGGGAGCGCTGACGAAAGCTGAGCTTGCGGAGCATCTTCACACCGAACTTGGCTTCTCCAAGAGAGAAGCCAAGTACATGGTAGAGACGTTCTTCGAGGAAATTCGCGGATGTCTGCGCGAGAATGAACAGGTCAAGCTGTCCGGGTTCGGCAATTTCGACCTGAGAGACAAGCGGGAAAGACCCGGGCGCAATCCCAAGACCGGCGAGGAAATTCCCATCTCCGCACGGCGGGTCGTGACTTTTCGCCCCGGTCAGAAGCTCAAGGCCAGAGTCGAAAGCTTCGACGGTGAGTTGCAGGAAGAGTGAGTCACGAGAAGAGCAAGTCGCGAGAAGAGTAAGTCGCAGGAAGCCTAAACCACCGGGTTCGTCCTGGGTCGCCGCGATCGCCTGCCAGCAGCTTGCTGGCCGGCGATCGCGTTTTCATTTCCGGCGCGTGAGCCCCGCTGCCGGTGTGTGCTAAGCTCCCGCGCAAATCAACTGTCGACTGAGTGTTATGTCCAAGCTGAAGATTTTTGTCGGTACCGTTTACGGTGGTGCGCTCGATGTCGCCGAGCAGGTTTCACCGCTGTTCGAACAGGCTGGTTATGACGTCGCTATCGTCGAGCAGCCCTCGCTGGAAGCGCTGACCGACGACATGCCCGACCTGGCACTGTTCTGTATATCCACCACGGGCAGCGGTGACTTCCCAGGCGATTTCGTGCCATTCGTCCGTGAGCTGAAGACCCGATCGCCAAGTCTCGCGGCTCTGCGATACGGTCTGATCGCCCTGGGCGACAGCTCCTACGGCGACACCTTCTGCGGCTCCGGCCGGGCGCTCGACGAGATTCTGGCCGATCTGGGGGGGAAGCGGTTGGGAGAGCGTCTCGAGATCGATGCCATGGAGACGTTCATGGCGGATGACGCCGCGCTGCCGTGGGTGGAGGAGTGGCTGACATCGCAGGGGTTGAAGGGGTGACGGCGCAGGGACCGGCGGCGCCGCGGGCGCTGACCGCCACGCGCTGGAGCACGCTGCTCGGACTTTGGGTGGTGATGCTCGTCTCGCTGCCGCGCTACTGGTTTCTGCATGACACGACTCGACTGTCGCTGCTGGCGATCCTGGCTGCCGCGATCACCGTCGCGCTGATCGGGTTGTGGTATCTGATGGCGGCGGCCGAGCGTCACCGCTGCCGCGGGGCCGTGGGGCACCTGATCGTCTGTCTCGCCGTGGGTGGGTTGCTGATCGCGGCCTGGCACTGGACCAACGCGGCAGCCGGGCATTGGGCGGTGGTCGTCTCCCAGGGCGCGGCCCTGGGGTTGCTGATACATGTGGTGCTGCGTATCTGGCGGCGCCGACGCTAGCCCGGTCGAGTTCTGCCTGCTTTTCCTGTCTTGGATGGTTTGAAACCACCGCTGGGTTCGGCATGCAGTTCGACAGTCGTATCGGTGCATCGAGCAACGAAAAGGCGGGCCATTGACGGCCCGCCTTTTCGTTTCGATGCCCCTCTCCCGGCTCGACAGAGCGCTTGAAGAGCCCTGCTGGCGGGGCGTCGATTACGGCTTCACAAGCGTGGTCCCGTAAACGGCGCCGACAAGCCTAACCCAGGGTGTAGCACGGTACGTATTCGCTGCCGGGCAGCTTCATGCGGCCCTGGGCGACGAATGACGTCAGCAGCGAGTCCAGGCGAGCCATCAGCTCGGGCTCGGCATGCAGGCGGAAGGGGCCGCGCGCGGCAATGGCGCGAACCCCCGGCTCCTTGACATTGCCGGCGACGATGCCCGAGAACGCCCGGCGCAGATTGGCGGCGAGGTGGTGGTTCGGCTGATCGTGATGCAGGGCCAGCGCGGCCATGGCTTCGTGAGTCGGCTCGAAAGGCTGCTGGAACCCGCGTTCGATATTGAGCCGCCAGTTGAAGTAGAAGGCGTCGTTCTGCTCGCGCCGAAATTCCGCGACCTCCTGGATGCCGTCACGCATCAGGCGGGAGACGGTGATCGGGTCGTCCACGACGATGCGATAGTGGCGACGGACCTGCTCTCCCAGGGTGTAGCACAGGAACTCGTCGATACGCTGGAAGTAGTCCCGGGCACTCTCCGGGCCGGTGAAAATGACCGGAAAGGGAATGTCGCGGTTGTCGGGGTGCATCAGGATCCCCAGCAGGTAGAGAATCTCTTCCGCTGTTCCCACGCCACCGGGGAACACCACGATGCCGTGCCCGATGCGGACGAACGCTTCCAGACGTTTCTCGATGTCCGGCATGATCACCAGTTCGTTGACGATCGGGTTGGGAGACTCGGCGGCGATGATGCCGGGTTCGGAGATCCCCAGATACCGGCTGCCATGGCGGCGCTGTTTGGCGTGGGCCAGATTGGCGCCCTTCATGGGCCCTTTCATGGCGCCAGGGCCGCAGCCGGTGCAGATGTCCAGGCCGCGCAGCCCCATGTGATAACCCACGCCCTTGGTATAGTCGTACTCCTCGCGGGTGATCGAATGTCCTCCCCAGCAGACCACCATGCTCGGCTCCTGCGCCGTACGCAGGGTGCTGGCATTGCGCAGGATGTGGAATACGGCGTTGGTGGCGCCCTCGTTGGTCTCCAGGTCGAACTTGGGATTGTTCTGGATTTCGTTGTAGACGTAGACGATGTCACGCAGCACGGCGGATAGCTGCTCGCGCACGCCGCGAATCATGCGGCCATCGACGAACGCGCAAGCCGGCGCATTGGAGAGCTTGAGCCGGATGCCGCGATCCTGCTGCAGGACCTCGATGTCGAAGTCCTTGTAGGCCTCCATCACCGCCAGGCCATCGTCGGTGGGCGTGTCACAATTCAATATGGCCAGTGCGCAGCGGCGCACGAGATCGTGAAGGCCGCTGGTGGAGGTGTCCCTGAGTCGATTGACTTCGGATTGAGAGAGCACCTCGAGACTGCCCTCGGGGGAGACGATGGTCGATAGCGTCTCAGGCATGGACGGCATCCTCGTGCAAATAGGTTCGGTGATTCAATGTTCGGCTCTTGCGGCGGCGGTTTGCCAGAGTCCTGCGATCTGTTCGCGATCGGCTTCGCTCATGTTGTCCTGAGCGAAGGTGCTCTCCAGCCACTGCCAATAGGTGGCGTCGAAGTCTTCCGCTTCGACGTCGGCTGGATCGTACTCGGCCATCTCCTGCACCAGGCCGATCTGGGGAATCATGTAGCCGAGCGCGAAAAGCTCGCTGTCATCGGCGCTCTGTTCCATCGCGAGTAGCGTTTGTTGCACGGCCTTGGCGCGCTGCGCAAAGGGATCAGACATAGTGTTCTTCAATCCTGAGTGAGAGCCCGCCAATGCTAACATAGGCGCTGGCGCCTATCGCAGTGGGGCGGGCCAGGGCGGGCCGGTTCCATCGTGGTGTCGTTGGGGTTCGGCGGGGTATCGCGACCTGAAATCGAGGGGGAGGACGAGAGCCGGTTCGGGCCGTTCCCGGGTGTGGCGGTGCGCCCGGGTGTGGCAGTGCGAGTCCGGCCATAAATTGCTATGATTGGAGAGTCCACAGGCGACAACGAGGCGTTATCGACCTTGGCAGACTCAGGCCATCGAATCGAAGCGCTTTAACTGCGTACAGCGTGAGTGATCCGCGTTTCCATGTTCAACGCCCAGTATTTTCGCACCTACATGATGCTCGTCGAGACGGGCAGCTTCACTCAGACCGCGGGCAAGCTGGACATGACCCAGCCGGGCGTCAGCCAGCACGTGCGCAAGCTCGAGGAGTATCTCGGCCGCTCCCTGCTCAATCGTCACGGCCGCCGTTTCTCGTTGACCGATCCCGGCCGTCGGGCCTACGACTATGCGGTCAAGCTGTTTGCCGAGCACGAACATTTTCGCCATTCGCTGGATGACGACTCTCCGGACAGCGGCGAGTGTCGGATCGCCTCTCCGGGTAGCGTCGGCCTGATGTTCTATCCGTTCCTGTTGGGTTATCAGCAGATGCACCCCGGGTTGACGGTCAACTACAGTTTTGCGTTCA
>NZNW01000004.1 GCA_002695065.1 Salinicola sp.
ATGAGCGGCCAGGCCGTGCGTCCAACAGCGGCGGCATCGGAAGCGGGTTTGCACCTCCCCCGCCGAGGCCCGGCGTGGAGCGCGAGCAAGCGGTGGTTGTGGACCTATCGGCGTTCTCGAAAATCGGCATACTAATCAATATGTTGCAACAAGACACGGTGGGAGTGGAGCCGTTAATAGGGGTATGTAATTCGCCTCGACTAGTCGAAAATTCGGTGTGCCCGTGCCGATCCCGCAAGGGACCGGACCTACACGCTGATGCATGACTTTCATGACTCATCGCCACTGCAACAACAAGGGCTGACCTCCGATGAGCCTGCGGACCGCAGTCGTCAGGTTTCTGAGGCCAGCCCCCATCTCAATTAGTGTCGGCCTCAGATTGATCTGTGGCGGCAGACGCGAACGATACAGGCCGATAGCGCAGACCCGGATGCGATCACGCGCGCCGTGAGCGAGGCCGTCTCGGCGCTCGGTGGTCTTGATATTCTCGTCAATAGCGCGGCGATCGGCCATTCCGGTCTGATCGCCGACCTCGATGTGGCCGAGTATCAGAAGCTGATGGACGTCAACGTGCGAGCACCAGTGCTATTCGCGAAGGCCGCCATTCCGCATCTCTCCGCTGGGGGGCGCATAATCTCGATTGGGTCGGGGCTCGGCGAACGCGTCCCATTTCCGGGCGTAACGGCCTATGCGATGTCCAAGGCCGCGCTTACGTCCTTCACTCGCGGGTTGTCACGTGAACTCGGGCCGCAGGGCATCACCGTGAACCTCGTGCAGCCCGGATCTGTGGATACTGACGCGAACCCCGCAGACGGCCCGGCGGCAGATTTCCAACGGAGTTTGACGTCTCTGGGCCGCTTCGCCAAGCCGAGTGAAATCGCGAATGCGGTCGTGTTTCTATCAAGTCCCGCGGCGAGTGTAATTACAGGCGCCACCTTGACCGCCGACGCGGGCGCGATCGCCTGACAGCGGGCGCTCGGTAGCGGTTGGGCGCGAAATCGGCGTCAGGGGATCAGCACGATACGGCCGAGGACCTTGTTGTCCTCGGCATACCGATGGGCGGCCCCTGCCTCGGCGAGCGGAAACCTTCTGTCGATTGGCACGGTGAGACTGCCTTTCGCAACGTCGGCGAGCATCATGTCGATGGTTTGGCGCACCGCTGCACGTGACAGGACGGTTCCCATGAATACGCCGATGACCGTTTGATTTCGCTGCACCGCTGGCCAAAAATCCACTGTCAGAGCCCCGCCGCCGGCATTGCCCACGGACACCAAGACTCCTTCGTCGCGGAGCGCGGCGAGGGATGTCGCCAAGGTGGAACCTACCGGATCGACGATGAGGTCAACGCCTCGGCCGCCGGTGAGGTCACGGACCACGTCCACGACCGATTCGACGTTATGGTCGATTACACGCGATGCACCGAGCTCGATGACGCTGCGGACGCGATCCTCACCGCTAGCGACGGCGATTACGGTCGCGCCGGCCTGGCGGGCGAGCTGTACTGCCGCGACCCCGACACCCCCCGCTGCACCTTGGATGAGGACGGAGCTTCCGCTTGAGAGCCGCCCTCTCGCGAACAGGCAATGATGGGCAGTTCCGAAGCCGATCGGGATCGCCGCGGCTTCTGCTACGCCTGCGCCTGCGGGCAGCAGCCAAGTCTGATCTGTCGGAACTGCGCGGAGTTGGGCGTGGGATCCATCCAAGCCCCATGAGGTAACTCGGTCGCCGGGCTTGCGGTCCGTGACCGCGTCACCGATCGCCACCACCGTGCCCGCTGCGGCATAGCCGACGACATATGCGGGGTGCCCCGGCGGCGAACTGCGACGGTTGATCAGGTCTCCGCCCTCAACGGATATCGCCTCGACCTGGATCAGGACATCCCGCGAACGAATTTTGGGGTCGGGCACGTCCGTGTAGCGAAGGACTTCCGGTGGACCGTTATGATCGTAGACAGCCGCTTTCATCGTCGTTCCTTTCGATGCGCGACGGACCGAGGCGGTTGCGTAGGAATTGCTGGGACCGGAACGCAAATTTATCTGCATGTGGCACTGCCGATCACGATCCGGTAGCATCGGCGAACGTGCATCTGTGTTGCATAATCAGGAGCGCTGCCGCCGACATCAATCGCCATCGGTGGAGTTAGGTGCTTCCTCAGCGTGCGCAGCTGCTGTCATCAGTGTTCCCCTATCGGCGACGGAGTTTTCAGGACGCGGGACTACCGAGACGGTGTTGGCAACGCCAAACTCCGGCACAAAACGCGGCCGTCCGAAGCGGATATTGGCATGGGGGAGTGATGTTTGCCGAATATGATCTTGGATCTGCGAAATCTGCGCTGCGCGATCGCGGCGGCGGAAACTGGCAGTTTCGATGAGCGAGAGAGATGCTGGCATTGTCCCAATCGTCACTCAGCCGACGCATTCAGCATCTTGAGCACCGATTAGGCGTTCCCCTGTTCAAGCGAAGTCGAATTGGTGTTTCGCCCACAACGGCAGGCGCTGCCTTCTTGGAACGGGCAATGGCCGGCGCCCAGCAATTAGATCTCGCCGCTCGTTACGCAGTTGCTGTCGACAGTGGGGAGGCGGGGCAAGTCCGCATCGGAGTTACATCATCGCGCACCGGCGGGTTGTTTGGTGATGTGCTGCGTCAGTTTAAAGCTCTATTTCCATCGGTGAACATCACCCTCACGGAAGATACGACGAGTAGGACAAGCCATAACGTGGCCATGGGAACGCTCGACGTCGCCTTCGCTGATGATGCCGAACGAAAAGGTATCGATAATCACGTCCGTGGGTCCAGGTCCATCACGAGCGCAATGGTCCGCGCATTTTGCTGATCCATAGGTCCGTTCCTCGACCTGCGGCAAGGGGTCGAGAAACGGCCTACGCGTGGGTGGTCGTGATCTCCATTGCGAAAGCCTCTGGCCGAACAACAAGATTTGCTCACGCCAGTCCGAAATTGCCTTGGCTCGCGTCCGACGTGCTGCTTGTCGGGCGGAATATCGGCGGATGGCTCCTCGCAAATATGACAGGAGAGATAGCAATCCTGTTTTGATCGGCCTGGATGCCGAAGCTCTCGGTTTGATCCATCTGCCAAGGTGAAACCTGACGATACGGGTGTCCGAATACACCTGTTCTATTTCGTTACAGTTAGCTGAGACGCGTTCCCCCAACCGTGGTCATTTTCCAGCAGATTGGACAATCTCCGATTTGGCACGCTTTGTGCTTAGGGGTTACCAACTATGATATAATGGAGGGAGAGGATAATGGGTAATCTCAATAAAGGTTCGCTTTTGAAGGCGGCCCTGTGGGGAGGCGTTGCGTTGTGTACGCCGATGGCCAGCACGGCGGCATGGGCGACCGACGTTGATGCCGGCGACTATGTCGCACTGCCGCCGGGATCCAATCTGGCCATTGTCTATGCGCAATTTGCCGAGCGCGACGCCATCTATGCCAAGGGCGACAAGCAGCCGGGTGATCCCGGATTGGACTCGACCGTATTCATTCTGCGCGGAGTTCACTATATGGACATTGCCGGCCTGACGGTCGACCCGCAGTTTCTGCTTCCGCTCGGTCAGCTGGAAGGGAAGGGCGATACGCACGCTTTGGGTAAAAGCGGCGGCGCGGCCGGCGATCTTATCCTCGCAGCCACCGTTTGGCTGGTGAACAAGCCCAAGAGCAATACCTATTTCGGTATCACGCCATTCGTCTATGTGCCGACAGGATCATATGATCGCACCCGCCCCCTGAACCTGGGCGAGAACCGTTGGAAGTTCGTGCTCCAGGGCGGCTTCGTTAAGGGGGTCACGCCCAAGATCTCGATCGACCTCGTCGGCGACGTGACCTTCTATGGCAAGAATAACGACTTCGGCTCGTCTTCCGCGCGTCTGACGCAATCCGCAAGCGGGCAGTTCCAGGCTTTCGCCCGTTATCAGCTCAAGCCGAACCTCGATTTCCGCGTCGGCGGCTCGTTCGTCACGGGTGGCGAGACGAGGATCGATGGCATCAGGCAGCAGGATCAAGCGAGCAATTGGAAGGGCAATGTCGGAATGGCCTGGTTTCCGGCGAAGACCGTGCAATTGCTCGCCACCTACGGCCGCGACATTTCGGTGAGGAGCGGATTTCGGGAATCGAACCGCCTCAATTTGCGTCTTCTGAAGGTCTTCTAAGTATTTGAGAGAAAGAACAAAGACATGTCGATCATCTTTTTCGGGCGGGGAAAGCCGGGGCGAATGGCCCTTGTGGGGGCGGGCTTCCTCTTGCTGGGTACGACACTGAGTGGTTGCTCGCGGTCGAACGAAGCGAGCAACCGGGCACCCGTCGATACCTCGAAAATCGCCGGGAAAATTAACGGTGACTTTATTGTCAAGAACGCTGCGACTTCCGAGGAATGGCCCAGCTACGGCCTCGACTATTCGGAAACGCGCTTCAGCAAGCTGTCCCAGATATCCACTGACAATGTCGCCCGACTGGGTTTGGCCTGGACCTATGATCTGGGCTCGACCCGCGGCGTAGAGGCAACGCCGCTTGTTGTGGACGGGATCATGTACGTGACAGCATCCTGGAGCGTCGTGCATGCAATCAATGTACGGACGGGGAAGCAGTTGTGGACGTTCGATCCGCAAGTGCCGCGCAGCGCGGGCGGCAAGGGGTGCTGTGACGTCGTGAACCGGGGCGTGGCCGTCTATGAGGGAAAAGTCTTCGTCGGAGCCTTCGATGGTCGTCTCATCGCGCTTGATGCGGCGTCCGGCGCCAAATTGTGGGAAGAGGACACCAGACTATCGCCGGACTCGCCAGCCACCATCACCGGCGCGCCGCGTGTGTACAAGGGCAAGGTCATCATTGGTAACGGTGGCGCGGAGCTGGGGTTGCGTGGCTATATCACCGCCTATGATGCGTCGTCGGGCAAGAAGCTCTGGCGCTGGTTCACGGTCCCGGGAGATCCATCGAAGCCGTTTGAGAACAAGGCGATGGAAGCCGCCGCCAAGACCTGGGACCCCAGCGGACGCTATTGGGAGGCGGGCGGTGGCGGCACCGTCTGGAACAGCATGGCGTTCGATCCGCAGCTCAATCTCATGTATATCGGCGTCGGAAACGGGGCGCCTTGGTCGCGCAATCGCCGCAGTCCCAAGGGCGGCGACAATCTCTATCTCGGATCGATCGTCGCGCTCAATCCTGATACCGGCGAATATGTCTGGCACTATCAGGAGACGCCGGGGGACAACTGGGATTACACGTCGACGCAGGATATGATCCTGGCCGACATGACGGTCGACGGCGCGCCGCGCAAAGTGATCCTGCATGCGCCCAAGAACGGCTTCTTCTTCGTCATCGATCGGACAAACGGCAAATTCATCTCCGCGAAGAATTTCGTGCCGGTGAACTGGGCCTCGGGCTATGACAAGGCGGGCAGGCCTATCGAATTGCCCGGCGTCCGCTCGGCCACGCCCTATGAGATCATTCCCGGTCCTTTTGGCGGGCACAACTGGCATTCCATGTCGTTCAATCCGGCTTTGGGGCTGGCGTTCATTCCCGCGCAGCATGTGCCGCTTTCGCTGGCGGACGATCCGAAATGGAAATATCGCTCCAACATTCCAGGCCAGCCCATGAGCGGCATCGGTTGGAACACAGGCAGTTTGCTGGGAGGCGCGGCGACGAAGGCCAAACCCTTCGGTCGCCTGATCGCATGGGACCCGGTGCGCCAGAAGCAAGTCTGGAGTCAGGAACAAGTTTCGCCGTGGAATGGTGGCACGCTGACCACAGCGGGGAATCTGGTGTTCCAAGGAACCGCAGATGGGCATTTCGTAGCCTATGATGCGCGCAACGGCCATAAAATGTGGGAGTCGCCGGTAGGCAGTGGCGTCATCGCGGCTCCGATCACCTACCAGATCGATGGCAAGCAGTATGTCTCGATTGCGGTGGGTTGGGGCGGTGTTTTCGGTGAGTCCCAGCGCGCTACCGACCGCAGTTCGCCTGGTACGGTCTACACCTTCGTCATCGGCGGCAAGGCGCCGTTGCCGCAGTTCGGAAAATATGAGCAGGGGGAACTGCTCTCGGGCGTGCCCTATGACAAGAAGGACGTCGCTCCTGGAGGCGCACTCTACGTCAGCAACTGTCTGTTCTGCCATGGCGTTCCTGGCGTCGACAAGGGAGGCAATTTGCCCAACCTGGGTTATGCGCCCCGCGAGGCGATCGCCAATCTTGAAGCGTTCGTTTTCGAAGGTGCGATGGCCGAGCAGGGTATGCCCGATTTCAAGGGCAAGCTTACCGCAGAGGACGTCAAGAAGCTCAAGGCGTTCATTCAAGGCACTGCAGATTCTGTGCGCGGACAACCTGCCGCGAGCGCAAAACCGAAAAAATAGGCTCGCTTAGAGAGGATGACCGGCGGTTTCGGCGCCCGCCGCCGGTCATCCGATCCTTTGTGAAAAGGCGGCGACAAACGCTTGCGCCGGTCAGGACTGAAGACCGGCGACCATGGGGCGCTCTGGATGCCCTGCATATTCGATTTTCCCACGTATGTGGCTGGAGACAAGCATGTCTGATTATAAGTTGCTGATTGGGGGCCAACTCGTGGAGGGCGATGGCACGCTCGAGGTCATCAACCCCGCACTCGGCGAAGCGTTCGTGACCGTGCCGCGCGCTTCAGCGGCTCAGGCCGACGAAGCCATCAAAGCCGCCAAGGCAGCCTATCCCGGCTGGGCCGAGACGCCCTTCGCGCAGCGCCAGGCCAAGCTCATCGAGCTTGCCGATGCCATCGCGGCCGATGGCGACAATCTCGCGCGCCTGCTGGTGCAAGAACAGGGCAAGCCCTTTGCCGAGGCCCAGGGGGAAGTTGCGTGGACGGAAGGATATCTCCGGCACTACGCCACTCTCGAGCTTCCCGACCGGGTCATACAGGACGATGAGCAGGCCCATATCGTCGTCAAGCATCGGCCGCTAGGCGTGGTCGTCGGGATCATCGCATGGAACTTCCCGCTGCTCGTCGCCTGCTGGAAGATCGGTCCCGCCGTGCTGGCGGGAAACAGCATCATCTTGAAGCCGGCCCCTACCACGCCCGTCACCGCCCTTGCATTAGGCGCGCTGTGCCGAGACATCTTCCCGGCGGGCGTGGTCAACATCATCACCGACGATAATGACCTGGGGCCGCATCTCACCGCCCATCCGGATGTCGCCAAAATTGGCTTCACGGGTTCGACCGCCACCGGCAAGCGGATCGCGGCGAGCAGCGCTGATACGCTCAAGCGCGTCACGCTCGAGCTGGGCGGCAACGATCCGGCCATCGTGCTGGAGGATGTCGATGTGCGTGAGACGGCGCTGGCGATCTTCAACGGCGCGTTCCTCAACTGCGGACAGGTCTGCCTGGCGGTGAAGCGGGCCTATGTGCATGAATCGATCTACGAGGCGATGTGCGACGAATTGGCAAGGCTGGCGCAGGAAGCCGTCGTCGATGACGGACTGAAGCAGGGAACGAATATCGGTCCGATCCAGAACCGCGCGCAATTTGAAAAGGTGAAGGGATTCCTGGAGGCGGCCCGGCGCGACGGCAAGATCATCGCCGGTGGCGAAGCCATGGAGCGAGCCGGCTATTTCATCCAACCGACCATCGTCCGGGATATCAGCGACGGCCATACGATCGTGGATGAAGAGCAATTCGGACCCATATTGCCGGTCATCGCCTTCTCGGATGTGGACGACGTGGTACGCTGCGTCAATTCCTCCGAATACGGCCTGGGTGGATCCATCTGGTCGAAAGATGTCGAGCGCGCCGCGGCGATCGCCGAGCGTATCGAAAGCGGTCAGATGTGGGTCAACCAGCATATCGCGATCGGCCCGCACATCCCCATGGCCGGCTTCAAAAATTCCGGCCTGGGTGTCGAGCAGTCCGTCGAGGGCCTCGCCGAATATACGCAGCTCCAAGTGATCAACATCAAGAGGTGACCGTGCTCTCAATTGCGAAAGGCGCGGCTGATGTTCCGCTGCTGGAGATGACGCTGGGAGAAGCCCTATCGGTGGCTGCCCGGCGCTGGGGGAGTGAACTGGCATTGGTTTCCCGGCATCAGAATATATGCTGGAGCTGGCAGGAACTGAACCGCGAAGCGGAACGGGTCGCGTGCGGACTGCTCGATCATGGGGTGCGTCGCGGCGATCGGGTCGGCATCTGGGCGCCCAATTGCGCCGAATGGACCGTGATTCAATTCGCGACCGCCAAGATCGGCGCGATCCTGGTAAACATCAATCCTGCCTATCGTGTCAGCGAAATCGAGTATGCGCTCGCAAAGGTCGGCTGCAGCGTGCTGGTGACGGCATCTGCCTTCAAAAGCAGTAACTACATCGCCATGCTACGCGAGATCGGGACGCGTAGTTTACCTGACCTTCGCCTGGTGATTTCGCTTGGTGAGCAGGCACATGACGGTTTCATTCCTTGGGAGCAACTGCGCGTGTCGGCGGATCCCCTGCTGCTGGGCGCGGCATCGGAAAGTCTGCGACCGGACGATGCCATCAACATACAATTCACCAGCGGCACGACGGGTTTTCCAAAGGGGGCAACGCTTACGCATCGCAACATTCTCAACAATGGTTATTTTTCGGGACAAACCATCAATCTCACCGTCAAGGACCGCATCTGCATTCCGGTTCCGCTCTATCATTGCTTCGGCATGGTCCTGGGTAATCTTGCATCCGTGACGAGCGGGGCTGCGATGATCTACCCCGGAGAGGCTTATGATGCGCGGATGACACTTGAGGCGGTGCGAGATGAACGTTGTACGGCGCTTTACGGAGTGCCGACCATGCTGATCACGATCCTCAACCATCCGGACCTCGATCAGTTCGACGTCTCGTCCTTGCGCACCGGGATCATGGCGGGCGCCCCTTGCCCGGCGGCCATGATGGAGCAGATCATGGATCGGTTGAACATGCGCGAGGTGACTATCGGCTATGGCATGACCGAAACCAGTCCCCTGACGACGCAGACGTCGATAGACGATCCCGTCGCAGAGCGAGTGGCGACGGTGGGCCGCGTCCACCCTCATGCCGAAGCAAAGATCGTAGGGTTGAACGGCGAGACATTGCAGGTGAACCAACAGGGCGAATATTGCTCGCGCGGATATGCGGTGATGCAGGGATATTGGAACGATCCGGAAAAGACCGACGATGCCATCGACGCGGAAGGATGGATGCACTCGGGCGATCTCGCGGTGATGGATGAGCGGGGCTATGTTCGCATTACCGGCCGCATCAAGGACATGATCATCCGGGGCGGCGAGAATATCTATCCGCGCGAGCTCGAGGAATTCCTGCTTGGCCACCCGTTGATCGTCGATGTGCAGGTCTTTGGCGTCAGCGACGCTAAATTTGGTGAGGAAGTCTGCGCATGGGTCATAGCGCGAGCCGGCCATCGGCTGAGCGCCGACGATGTGATTGCCCACTGCCGGGGTAAGATCGCCCACTACAAGGTTCCCCGCTATGTCCGCATCGTCGAGGGCTTCGCTATGACGGTCACGGGCAAGGCGCAGAAGTTCGAGATGCGCAAGACGATGGAAGCTGAACTGGGCTTGGTGGCTTGAGTATTCCTCTCCCCTTGAGCCACTATGGTCGGCCAGGCGCATGTGTCGCCTGGCCGACCATTTTTGTGATCGCCAGGCATCGATCTGTTTCGGCACGATCGGATCTTCCAGAGAAGGAGAGATGGTTGTTCGCGTCCGTCGAACAAGCTAGCATGACGGGCGATAAAGATGTTCGAATGGAGAGAGGGATCAGCGCCGTCCGGTCCAGGCGCCGGGCACCCCACCGTTCGGAAAGACAACGGTACGAGAGGCAATCCATGAATCTGGAACAGGTCCGCCAGACAAGGAGGGCACGAGATCTTTTCTTCTCGGGCGAGAGTATCGTGTCGCAGTGGGTGCCCGAGCCGATCACGCGTTCCTGGGAGCGATCAAGACGCCTGGGTTTGAGCGCGTCCGACAAGAGGTTGTTCGACATGGCGGCGCCTGGCGAACGCCGGATCGCCACAGAAAGGGGTGAACGGCTCATTCGCTATGCGATGCCGGAGATGACACGGCTTTACAAAGCGTTTCACACGCAGGATTGGGTGCTGGCCTGCCTTGACGTCAGCGGATTTGTCATTTGCTCGATCGGCGACGCCGAAGGGCCGTGCCGCGAACTGGAGAGTCTTTTCCGGAACGGGGTTTCCCTCAGCGAAAGTGCGATCGGCACCGGAGCGCCGGGATGCGCGCTCGTGGAACAGAAACCCTTTATTGTCCACGCCAACGAGCATTTCCTTGACGAGATTCATGGCTATTCTTGCGCGGCCGTTCCTCTGTTCGACGTTAACGGGGACCTGATCGGCGTCTTGAATGCCACCTGCCGCAGCGGCAGGGATCTGTCATCAGTTTGCGAGGCGTTGCGGGTTGCCGCCCGAGCCATAGAAAATCATATGCTGCTTGACCTTCCGGGCGCTCTGCACGTCTCGTTACATTATCACCCTGACCTGCTTCGCACGCCCTTGGCTGCCGTTCTCGCTTTCTCGGAACATGGGCAATTGCTCGGTGGGAACCAGATCGCGCGCAAGCTGCTTGGGCATACGCGTTCGGCGACAGAGTTCGATCACATGTTCGACCTGCCTTTTGCGCGTGCGGTTGACGAGCTTAGCGGCCGCAATGCCGAACCGATCGTGACAGACACGCCGGCCGGCATCCGCGTCCACCTCAGTCTCGCCCGCCATGCAGATGACGTTATGCGGGTTGGTAAGGCGCTCTTGCCGCCGCCCTCGGGCAAGCGTTCGTCTCATGCCTCTTCTGACATGTTCTGTTCCGATCCCGCCCTGCTGGACACCATTGGCGACGCGAAGCTGGCGTTCGCTCGTGATATTCCTGTTCTCCTAACCGGCGAGACGGGAACTGGAAAGGAGGTTCTTGCGCGGGAGCTGCACGCCTCAGGGCCGCGGCGAAACGGGCCGTTCGTGCCGGTAAATTGTGCGTCCATTCCCGACGGACTGATCGAGGCCGAATTGTTCGGATATGTGGAAGGGGCGTTTACCGGCGCTCGCCGGGGAGGCGCTCCGGGTAAATTTGAGCAGGCCCATGGTGGAACACTCTTCCTGGATGAGATCGGGGACATGCCGCTCTCGCTACAGGCTCGTCTTCTGCGGGTTCTGCAGGAGCGGGCCGTCATGCCGGTGGGCGGATCGAAGGACAGGCCGATCGATATCTCTCTGGTCTGTGCGACCCATCGTGACCTCAAGGCGCTCGTCGCCACGGGCGAATTTCGGGAAGACCTTTACTACCGCATTGATGGACTCTGCGTCACCTTGCCCCCCTTACGCGAGCGAGCGGATTTGTCGGAACTCATAGGACAAATCGTCGATCGCGAAATCGGCGATCGTTTGACACTTTCCCTCTCGGATGACGCACTGGAATGTCTGCGGTCCTTCGCATGGCCCGGGAACATCCGCCAACTGAGCCTCATTCTTCGTCGGGCCATCGCGCTCGCTGCCGGGAGCGCGCTGATCGCGCCAAGGCATCTTCCAGAGGAGATGAGGCAAACTCGTTCGAATGTGGGGCGCGAGGTGGCTTCGCTCGAACGAACGGAGCGGGATGCGGTATTAATGGCGCTCCATCAATGTGCGGGAAATATTGCCGCTACGGCTCGTCAATTGGGGGTCGGCCGGCCGACGCTTTATCGTAAGATGCGTAAGTATAATATCGAAGTGCAGGGCGTTAAGACCATATTTTAACTCTCCATGACGTGTTAGTTGGTTGCGCATTAGCCTTACCGCAAGGTTTTTCGGTTATTTGCGCGAAACAGATAAATGAGAATCATTACGTAGATTTGATCTGCATCTGCGACTTGCTCGGGCAATGTTGAGTGATATCCTGCTCATCTCATGCCGGCGCATGCTGTGATCTAACTCAGCTCTGTTAAGCCCGGGTTTCCGCGGCGTCGGCACATGCGTGCGACGCGCGATGGCCCAATCAACGAAAGCTCCAAACTCCAGAGGGCGTGGACGCATCATGAAAGACTATCTGCTGCTGATACTTCTGCTGGTGCCATCCGGAGTGCTGGCGCAGCCCCCCGATGATGCAGGCGCCGATGCACCTTCGATCATCGTAACGGGACAGGGGCTGGGCCTGCCACCCGGTACGCCCGCCTATGGATCGGTGGCGATCGACCGGCAACGGCTGCTCGACAATGCGTCGGGCCGGCTGGAGAATGTGCTGGCCAACGTCGCCGGCTCCCAGCAGTTTCGTCGGTCGGACAGCCGGGCGTCGAACCCGTCCAACCAGGGCGCGACCCTGCGGGCGCTGGGTGGCAATGCATCCAGCCGGACGCTGGTGTTGCTGGACGGCGTGCCCGTGGCCGATCCCTTCTTTGGCTATATTCCTTTCTCCGCGCTGGTTCCGGACCGTCTGTCCGTTGTGCGGGTGACGCGCGGCGGCGGGTCGGGTGCGTTCGGCGCGGGCGCTGTCGCCGGCACGATCGAGCTGGCCAGCGCCACGCGCGACCAGTTGCCGGATTTCGCTGCCAGCGCCTTCTATGGCAGCCATGACGCCGCCGAGATGTCGGCCAGCGTCACGCCGGACCTAGGCGGCGGCTATGTTTCGCTGTCGGGGCGCTGGGACCGGGGGAACGGCTTCCAGACCACGCCAAAGTCGCAGCGCGTCGCGGCGACCGTGCCCGCCGCCTATGATAGCTGGTCCACCAATTTACGCGCGGTCGCGCCGCTCTCCGTGACGTCCGAATTGCAGTTCCGCGCCACGATCTTTCAGGACGACAGGACGCTGCGGTTCAAGGGCGCGGACTCCGCGAACGAAGGGCAGGACGCCAGTGTTCGCTTCATCTCGCGCGGCGATTGGCAGGTTGATGCGCTCGCCTATATCCAGGCGCGCAACTTTTCCAATATCGTGATCTCCGCCTCCACCTTCCGCAAGTCGCTCGACCAGCGCAACACGCCGTCCATGGGGCTTGGCGGCAAGATCGAGATCCGCCCGCCGGTCGGGTCGGATCATGTACTGCGGCTGGGCGCGGATACGCGCTTCGCGCTGGGCGACATGTATGAGGACGCCTATGACGCCAATATCGCCAGCAATCCCGTCACCTTCCGCCGCCATGCCGGTGGGCAGCAGGTGACGACCGGCCTGTTCGCCGAGGACGACTGGACGCTAGAAGGCCTGGTGTTGACCGGCGGCGTGCGGGCGGATCACTGGACGATCAGCGACGGCTTCTATCATCAGGCCAACGCCAGCACCGGTGCAGTGACAGCGACCGATTACGCCAACCGGTCCGACTGGCAGTTTTCGGGGCGGGCGGGCGCGATCCTGCGCCTGAGCGGCGCGCTCGCGCTGCGCGGGGCGGGCTATACCGGCTTTCGCCTGCCGACGCTGAACGAGCTGTACCGGCCATTCGTGGTCTTCCCGATCACGACGCAGGCGAACGCGGCGCTGAAGCCCGAGCGCCTGAAGGGCGTGGAGGCGGGCTTCGACCTGACCCCGCTGCCCGGCGTGACCCTGGGCGCGACCGCCTTCTACAACCGGCTGGACGATGCGATCGCCAATGTCACCATCGGCACCAACACCCGCCAGCGCCAGAATGTTAACCGCATCGTCGCCAAGGGGATCGAACTTACGGCCAGCGCGCGTCTGGGCGATTTCGGCCTGTCGGCCTCCTATGCCTACAGCCACAGCGAGGTCGATGCGCCAGGCAAGGCGTTCGACGGCTTCGCGCCCGCGCAGACGCCGCGCAACAGCGCCAGCGCGACGCTGGCCTGGACGCCGGCGCAGGGGCCGACGCTCTCCGCGTCGGTCCATTATGTGTCGAGCCAATATGAGGATGATCTTCAGATCGACACACTGCCCAGGGCGCTGACCGTGGATGCGCTCGCGCGCTTGCCGCTGGGCCATGGCGTCGCGCTGACGGCGCGGGGCGAAAATCTGTTCGACGAGAAGGTGGTGACGTGTCAATCGGCGTGCAAACGGGACCCCCTATCGGCGCGCAAAAGGGACCCCCTTTCACGATGGCGCAAGGTTGATCGGACACGCGC
>NZNW01000062.1 GCA_002695065.1 Salinicola sp.
CGCGCCAGACGGCGCGGTGCGCCGCCGGGGGACCGACGCATCCTGGTTCGCTACGAGCGCCGCCGACGCAACGAGAACGCGGCCATGCTCGCCGCCATGCAGGGCTTCCAGCGGTTATTCGGCAGCCGGCAACCGGCGCTTCGGCTCGCCCGCAACTGGGGGCTCTCCGGCGTGAATCGCCTCATGCCGGTGAAGCGGCTGCTGATTCGCCAGGCGCTGGGGGAGTACGGCGATCTACCCGAGCGGTGTCGATGAAGGACTGGTCCGAAGATTCGACACTTCTGACAGTTCTCGCTGAGCGAGAGAGGAGGTTGCATCAGCCAATCGTCAGACGCTCGCCGATGGCCATTTGCCAGTATTTGCACCCTGATTTCTATGAAGTGGGTCGCTCCGGGCAGCATTACACGCGTGACGACGTGCTCAAATCAGCGTACGAGGACCAGGCGAGCCTGGATATCAGAATCCATGCAGAAGGAGATTATTGTCTGCGTCTTTCGGCAGAATCCGCGCTGCTTTTCTATCGTTCCGCAAATCTTCGTTCCGATGGGTCGTGCGAGCGTTGGGCCAGACGCTGCTCCCTCTGGTGGTTAACGTCAGGAAGTTGGCAATTGCGCTTTCACCAGGGAGCGCCCATCTAGCCCCTGTCGTGAAACGGCTGCCTTTTGGGCAGCCGTTGCATCGTTATCTTCCGATCACGCTGGCTCGCGGCTCGTCAGGGAGCGGGCTTGGCGCTCTCCTGGGTGGCAGGGGCTGACGCCGCCCGGGGTCGCTGCACCACGTTGAGCGCCTTGAGCAGGTTCAGCGCCTCTCCCAACTGGTAGTCGTTGGCCGCGACCGGGGTGTCGGGGTTGTCCGCCGCCTGGTCGGGATTGCCGTTCAGCAGGTGCCCGCGCAGGTTGGACTCGCGAAGCTGGAAGCCGCTGTTCTCCTCGACCTCCAGGCGGCCGCTGACCACGCGGACGTCGGGTTCGATGCCCTCGGCCTGGATCGAACGCCCGCTGGGGGTGTAGTAGCGCGCGGTGGTGAGCTTGAGCCCGTCGCCGTTGCCCAGCGGCATCACCTGCTGCACCGAACCCTTGCCGAAGCTGCGCGTGCCCATCAGTACGCCACGCCCTTGATCCTGCAGCGCCCCGGCGACGATCTCGGCGGCGGAGGCGCTGCCCCCGTTGATCAGCACTACCAGTGGCACGTCGGGAGCCGTCGTGTCAGCGTGAGCGGTAAAGCGCATGTCGTCATCGACCAGCCGGCCCTTGGTGTAGACCACCAGTCCGCTGGAGAGGAATTGATCGGCCACGTCGACGGCGCTCGAGAGCACGCCACCGGGATTGTTGCGCAGGTCGAGCACCAGCCCCTTCAGCGGCCCCGGTTTCAGCAACGACTCCAACGCGTCATGCGTCTGCTGGCCGGTCCGGCTCTGGAACTGGCTGATCCGCAGATAGCCGTAGCCGGGCTCCAGCAGACGGCTGGAGACGCTCTCGGACTGGATCGATTCGCGGGTCAGCGTCAGGTCGCGGGGCTCCTGTTCGCCATCCCGCAGCAGCAACAGCTCGATATCGGTACCGGCCTTGCCGCGCATCAGGTCCACGGCTTCCTGCAGGCTCAGATTGCTGGTCGGCGTGCCGTCGATGGCCACGATGCGGTCGCCCGGCTGAATGCCGGCACGGGCGGCCGGGGTGTCGTCGATGGGCGCGATGACGGTGAGCTGGTCGTCACGCAGGCCGACCTCGATACCGACGCCGCTGAACTCGCCCTCGGTGCTCTCTCGCAGGTTCTGGAAGGCATCGGCGTCGAGATACTCGGAGTGGGGGTCGAGCTGGCTGAGCATGCCGCGCATGGCGTTGCGCAGCAGGGTCTTGTCGTCGACCTGCTCCACATAGGTACGCTTGATGCGCTCGAAGACCTCGGCGAAAGTCTGGACATCCTCCACCGGCAGGCCGTTGGCGGCATCCTGCTCCGCCTGAGTGGGCGCTGCGGCGGCGCTGTCGCCCTGGGCCTGGGCGACCGGGACCAGGCCCACGATCAGTACCAGTGCAGATAGCAGCGCAGCGCCCAGCGTGTGGACGAAGTCGGCTCGCCGGGCGAGAAGATCCGCGCGGGCAGGCCCTTGCTTCAGGCGGCTTGAATTCATGCGGTCTCCGCGACTCGAGCTGGATGGACTCGCCAGCGCCGGTGATCTCGGCAGTCTGGCTCATGCCGGTACCCGAGGCGTCTGGCGATACCGATACCCGTGAAGGAACGGCGTTTGATAACCCAGCATAGCGTTTCGCCGGGTCGATGATCCAGCTTGCCGATCAGCGTTTGGCAATCCAGCTGCCGGGATTGATCGGGTTCCCGTTCTGACGTACCTCGAAATAGAGTGCCGAACGCGACTGACCGCCGGTATTGCCGACCGCCCCCACCGTCTGCCGGTTGGAGACCTGCTGCCCGGGATCGACGTCGATCTGCTGGAGATGGGCGTAGAGCGTGAGAATGCCGTCGCCGTGGTCGAGTATCAGCAGGTTGCCGAAGCCGCGCATCCAGTTGGCGAAGACCACCCGGCCGGCATGAACGGCCTTGATCGCTGTCCCTGCCGGCGCCCCGATCAGAATACCGTTGCGATTGATGCCCTCGCCGCTGCCGTAACTCGACAGCATCGTCCCCTGCACGGGCCACGGCAGGCCGCCTTTGGTCTGACGAATGTCGGTCGAGGGGGGCGGTTTGTTCAGGTTGGCGAGCTCTTTCTGCATGCGGTCCAGCAGGCGTTCGACGTGGGCGCGGTCCTGGTTGAGATCCTCGAGACGGGACTGCTCGCTGTCGTAGCGGCCGTTCAGCTTGGCCACCAGGGCCTGACGCTCCTTCAGGCTCGATGCCAGGCGCTGCTGCTGCTGCTCGAGATCGGCCTGGACCTCGTCCAGACGCGAGCGCCGCCGATCGATCTCCGCCAGGTTGTCGTCGAGCTGGCGGTTGATCTCCCGGAGCTGATCGAGGCGCTCCCGGCGCGCCGACGACAGCGCGTTGAGATAGTGCTGGAGTCGATCGACCTCGGCAGGGTCGTCCTGATTGAGCAGCAGCTTGAGCTGCGGCGTGGTACCGAGGCGATAGAGCGCATCGAACTGCCGCGCCAGCGCCTCGCGCTGCCGCTGGCGATCCTCGGCGAGGCCCTGGCGTCGCTGCTGGAGGTCGGCGACCTCGTCGTCCAACTGCCGGCGCTCCGCCTGCAGCGAGTCCAGGCGTTTGTGGGTCTGGCCGATCGCCGTCTCCACCTGCTCCAGGTCATCCTGGGCGTCGCCACGAGCGGCCTGGGTATCTTCCAGCTTGCCCTGCAGCGCCTGGATGTCGGTGGCCAGGCTGTCCAGCCGCGCGCGGGCCTCCTGCGGGTTGGCCTGGCCAAAGACAGGGCCGGCCAGCAGCAAGCTGCCGGCCAGCAGGAGAGAGAGCCCGTTTCTGCGTTGCCCGCGCCGACATGAGAGGCTGTCTTTGCTGGGTGTCACGTCGGGCGGATCCTGTCGTGGGGAGTGGCCTGGGACGAGCCTGCGTTACGCATCATCGATCAGCACGTTACCCGTCATCTCCTCGGGGGCTGGCTTACGCAGCATGTGCAGCAGCGTCGGTGCCAGGTCGCACAGCCGCCCATCCGACTTGAGCCGGGCCGCCTTGTCGCGACAAACGTAGACCAGCGGCACCATGAAGGTGGTGTGAGAGGTGTGGGGGTTGCCGGTCTCGGGATCGACCATCATTTCGGCGTTGCCGTGATCGGCCGTGACCAGGCATTCGCCGCCTGCCTTCTCGATCGCCTCGACGACGCGGCCCAGGCAGGTGTCGACGGCCTCGATCGCCTTGGTGGCGGCGCTCAGGTCGCCGGTATGACCCACCATGTCGCCATTGGCGTAGTTGCAGATGATCAGGTCGTACTTGCCACCCTCGATCGCCTCGACCAGCGTATCGGTGAGCTCGAAGGCGCTCATCTCCGGCTTCTCGTCGTAGGTCTTGACGTCCTTGGGCGACTGGATCAGGGCGCGATCCTCGCCGTTGAACTTCGCCTCGCGGCCGCCGGAGAAGAAGAAGGTGACGTGGGCGTACTTCTCCGTTTCGGCGATGCGCAACTGGGTCAGACCGTGGCTCTCCGCCACCTCGCCCAGGGTGTTGACCAGATCCCGCGGCGGGAAGGCGACCGGCGCGTTGATGTCGTCGGCGTACTGGGTCAGCATCACCAGTCCCTCGCCGGCCAGCTTGACCCTCTCGCCCCGGTCGAAGCCATCGAAGTCCGGTTCGACGAAGGCGCGGGTCAGCTCGCGGGCGCGATCGGCGCGGAAGTTGAGGAACAGCGCCGCGTCGCCATCGGCCATGACGATCTTGTCGCCGGCCGGCCGCACGGCAGTGGCGGCGACGAATTCGTCGGTCTCGCCGCGTTCGTAGGCTGCCGCCAGGCTGGCTTCGGCACTGTCGGCGACATGCTCGCCCTCGCCGAAACGTACCACCCGGTAGGCCTTCTCGACACGATCCCAGCGATTGTCGCGATCCATCGCGAAGTAGCGGCCGACGATCGACGCGACGAAGCCGTTGTCGGCACCGACCAGTTCGGCCAGCCGGGCGTTGGCGCGCTCGAGCGAGGCGCCGGCGCTCTTGGGCGCGGTATCGCGACCGTCGGTGAAGGCATGGAGGTAGATTCGCTTGGCGCCGCGCTCGGCGGCCAGGGCAGCCACGGCCAGCAGATGGTCTTCGTGGCTATGGACGCCACCGGGAGAGAGCAGGCCCATTAGATGGACGGCCTTGCCGTTGGCGACCGCGTCGTCGATCGGTGCGGTGAGCGATTCGATGGTTTTCAGTTCGTCGTCCGCGATCGCCTTGGTGATACGGGTGAAGTCCTGGTAGACGATCCGGCCGGCACCGATGTTCATGTGGCCGACTTCGGAGTTGCCCATCTGGCCTTCGGGTAGGCCCACGTAGTTGCCATCGGTGTGAATCAAGGTGTTGGGGTAATCGCGCTTGAGGCGATCCATCACCGGGGTGTCGGCGGCGGCGACGGCGTTGTTGGCGCTGTCGTCGTTCTGGCCGTAGCCATCGAGAATCAACAGTGCGACGGGACGCGGAGTGCTGGAAGTATCTGCCATGACAAGCCTCGAAAAATCGGATGGGCGGCGTGAGTCGTGTCGAAACCTAGCGTTCGGCACCGGAGATGCTGGAACCTGCCGTTGTGGAGTTCGTCGTTTTGAAACGAAGGCTCCAAAGGATAGCGCACCGGGCGAGTCGGGTCAGCCGTCCGCCTCGCGCTTGCCTCGTTTCACCGACGCCCTCGTGTATAATGGCCGGCGCCCGCAAGCGGGCCAGGATTTTCAGCCGTTCGCGTCCCGAGCCACGAAGGCTTCCATGCCGAGGTGCAAGACGCGTTTTGACGCAGACGCGCCAAGGGCGGAGTCGCACGCCATGAAGGCGTTTCGCGATCCCATTGGCCCCAGATTTAGAGTGTCGGCAGACCCATGATCGATCAGTTGTTCGAATTCGTCGAAAACCACCCGCTGCTGGTCAGCGCCTTCCTGGTCGTGCTGCTCGCGTGGTTGGCGTTCGAGGCCAAGCGTGGCGGTGCCTCCGGTGTTTCCACCACCGAGACCACCTCGCTGATCAACCGTGAAGACGGCGTGGTGATCGATATCCGCGAGAGCAGCGAGTTCAAGGCCGGGCATATCGCTGGGGCCAAGAACATCCCGCAGTCCCGACTCAAGGAGCGACTGCCGCAGATCGAGAAGTACAAGGACACGCCGGTCATCGTGGTCTGCAAGCAGGGGCAGTCTGCCGGTGCCGCCGTCACCGAACTCAGTCAGGCCGGCTTCACCCGGGTCTACAAGCTCAAGGGCGGCATGGCACAGTGGCAGGCCGACAGCCTGCCGGTCGTGCGCCGCTGAGCAGGGCGCCGCTCGCCGAATCGCCATCGCCATGCTGTCCGGCACTCCGGCCGGTCATCATGGCCAGTCATTCAGGAACGTAAAGGAAACGCATCATGGCGGAAGACAACAATCAGCAGGGTTCCCAGGAAAAGCCGCAGCTGCAATTCTCCCTGCAGCGCATCTACGTCAAGGACATCTCGTTCGAGTCGCCCAACGCGCCGAGCGTCTTTCAGCAGCCGTTCAAGCCCAAGGTCGGTCTGGATCTCGATACCACCAGTCAGTCGGTGGGTGAGGATCTCTACGAGGTCGTGGTCAAGGTGACCGCCCAGGTCTCGAACAACGAAGATGGCGCCACGGCGTTTCTGGTCGAGGTCGAGCAGGCGGGCCTGTTCCGCATTTCCGGCCTGGCCGGCGACCAGTTGGATCACACGCTGGGCGCCTTCTGCCCCAACGTCCTGTTCCCCTATGCGCGGGAGTGCATCGACAGCCTGGTCAGCCGTGGCAGTTTCCCTCCGCTGATGCTGGCACCGGTGAACTTCGAGGCGATGTACGCCCAGAAGAAGCAGCGCACCGCCCAGGCCAGCGAAACCACCCAGTAAGCCCGGGTCATGGCCAAGCCACGCATCCATGTCGCCGCCAGCCTGATCGCTGGCGGCGATGTCGTTCTGCCCGAGGGGCCGGCGCGTCACGTCGCGCTGGTGTTGCGACTTCGCCAGGACGCGCCGTTGATCCTGTTCGACGGCGAGGGCCGCGAGGCGCAGGCTCGGCTGGTCGAGGTGGGCCGCAAGCGGGTCGTCGCCCGGATCGACACGGTGGCCGCCGGTGGCGGTGAATCGCCGCTGTCGGTACATCTGGGGCAGGCGATCTCCAAGGGGGATCGCATGGACTACGCGATCCAGAAGTCCGTCGAGCTCGGTGTCGCAGCGATCACGCCACTCTACGTCGAGCACGGCGATGTGCGCCTCAAGGGCGATCGCGAGGCGAAGAAACTGGCCCATTGGCAGGGGGTGGCGGTCAGCGCCTGCGAGCAGTGCGGGCGGGCCAGCGTACCGACGATCCATTCGCCACGGCCGCTGGCGGAGTGGCTCGGCGAGCGCGACGAGGCGCTGCGCCTGGTGCTGCATCCCGCCACCGACGACAGCTGGCAGCAGGCGGATTCGGTCGAATCCGCCGCGCTGCTGATCGGCCCCGAAGGCGGGCTCAGCGCCACCGAGGTCGATATCGCCCGCCGCGCCGGCTTCCAGCCGCTCACCCTCGGGCCGCGCATTCTGCGTACCGAGACCGCGCCGGTGGTCGCGCTGGCACTGCTGCAGCATCACTTCGGGGATCTCTAGCCGCAGGTCAGGTGCATCGCGTCAGGCGGCCCGTCGCCGAATGCCGGCCAATAAAAACACCCCGCCAGCCGAGGATCCGGTTGGCGGGGTGTTTTTACGTTGACTCGCTGACGGCTGCTGGCGTGTGCGGTGCCGGGCGATTACAGCTCGAGATCGTACTCGACGATCAGCGGGGCGAACTCGCTGAAGGTCGCATCGGTATCGATCCAGGCGTCCTTCACGTTACGCCGGAAGTTGGGGCCGACGATCTGGTAATCGAGGCGCCACCCTTCCTGACGAGTCCGCGATACTTCCTGGTCGAGCATGGGCCACCAGGTGTACTGGTCGGCATCCCGGTTGACCTCGCGGAAGGTGTCGATGAAGCCGGTCGGGCCGAACACCTGATCCATCCAGGCGCGCTCCTCGGGCTTGAAGCCGGGGGTCGTCTGGTTGTCGGTCCAGTTGGCGAGATCGAGCGTCTTGTGCGCGATGTGCCACGTTCCGCAGATGATGTACTCGCGACGCTTGCGAGCCATCTTGTTCAAGTACTCCAGATACTGGGTCATGAACGTCTGCTTGGCCGCCGGGTCGTCGTCGCCGCTGGGCATCAGGAAGGTCGCGATGCTGAAGCGGTCGTAGTCGGCCTGCAGGAAGCGACCTTCGTTGTCGCACTGCTCGAAGCCCAGCCCGTACATGATGGCCTTGGGAATCTTGCGGCAGTAGAGCCCGACCCCGGAGAATCCATCCTTCTCGGCATCCAGGAAATAACCTTCGTAACCTTCCGGATAGAGGATGCTGTCATCGAGCTCGAAGCTTTTGGCCTTCAGGTTCTGCACGCAGACGACGTCAGCATCCTGTTCGGCCAGCCAGTCGAGGAAGCCCCGCTCGACGGCCTCTCGGATCCCGTTCACATTGATGCTGGCGATTTTCATACAGTGTTCCTTCTTTGTCGCGCGTGTATGATACCCGAGCTTGAAAGGTTTAGGTAAATGACTGCTTCGTTTGGCCAAAACGGCAGCGGCCCGTCAAGAACCATGAGGCCATACATAAGGACACAGGGAGACCCGGGGTGAGCGTCGAGATTCAGCCGTATCAGCAGGAGTTCATCGAGTTTGCGATCGCCGAAGGGGTGTTGCGCTTCGGTGAATTCACGCTCAAGTCCGGTCGTGTCAGTCCCTATTTCTTCAATGCCGGCTTGTTCCGCTCCGGCCGTGCCCTGGCTCGCCTGGGGCGTTTCTACGCCAGTGCCATCGCCGACAGCGGTATCGAGGCCGATGTACTATTTGGTCCAGCTTACAAGGGTATACCGCTGGCGGCGAGTACAGCCGTTGCTCTGGCCGATCATCATCAGCGCGACCTGCCCTTTGCCTTCAACCGCAAGGAAGCCAAGACCCACGGTGAGGGCGGCAACATCGTCGGCGCCGAGCTGCGCGGCAACATCCTGATCATCGACGATGTCATCACCGCCGGAACGGCAATCCGCGAGGTCATGCAGATCATCCGGGATGCCGGTGCCCAGGCCGCTGGCGTCGTGATCGCGCTCGACCGTCAGGAGCGCGGCCAGGATGACGATGGCTTGAAGCCGCACAGCGCCATCCAGGAAGTCGAGGCGACGTATCATATGCCGGTTGTCAGCATCGTCAACCTCGATCAACTCCTTGCGTATCTCGAAACCCGACCAGGCCGCGGCGACGACGGCGCTTCCCTCGCCCAGCATGCCGAAGCCATCCGCGACTACCGCGACCGCTACGGTGTCACCAGCGCCCATTGAGCCGAGACCCGACGGCGAAAACCGCCTCCCCGGCTGCTACGATTTGCCGCAGCCATCTCGCGGCAGGGCGTTACAAAAGGTTTAAAAACACCGTTTGATAATTTCCCGAATTATGTCACGCTTAAGCGCGTGGTCCAACGCGTTTCGACGCGAATCTCGGGAGACGTATCATGATCAAGCGCAACAGGATGAAACATTGGGGCTTTGCCCTTGCCACAGCGACCTTTGTTTTCGCCAGTCAACAGACGATGGCGTTGAGCGTATCCGCCAACGGTGGCGACGAGTCCTTCGGTGTCGAAGCCAGCCAGTCCATCCTGCCCTCCGTGCGAGCCGGTGTCGGTTACCTGAACACCGACGACAGCGGCCACAACGCCAAGGCCTACTCGGGCTCGCTGATGTTCACGCCATGGCTGCCGGGCATCGATCTCGCCGTTGGCGGGCGTTACCAGTATCAGGACACCCACTACGGCAATGGCGGCGGTCTGGGGCTCGGCGGTTCGGCCTTCGTCGACACGCCCATCCCGTTGACCTCGATCGGTGCCTACGGCTTCTATACGCCGGACGGCCTGACCAGCGGCGACGTGGAAAAGAGCTACGAGTACGGCGCCCAGGCGCGGGTCAACATCATCTCGCAGACCTACGTCTACGGCGGCTATCGCTATATGCGTACCGACTTCGACAATGACGACGGTCGCACGCTGGACAGCGGACCGGTGCTGGGCGTCAGCGTCGGCTTCTAGACTGTACTGAGCTACCACCGCGCCGGGGTCGGGGCGCGGTGGAAAACGGCGCCGCCTCCCAGCTTTTACAGTGGAGGCGGCGTCGGGTTTGGGGCGCTGTAGAAAGCTGCGCCGATTGCGTATGATGCAAGAGTCACCCGCCTCCGAGCTGGCCGCCATGCTTGATATCGTGCTGTTCGAGCCCGAAATCCCGCCCAACACCGGCAATATCATCCGGTTGTGCGCCAATACCGGATTTCGCCTGCATATCATCGAACCGATGGCCTTCGAACTCGACGACAAGCGCTTGCGCCGCGCCGGGCTCGACTATCACGAGTGGGCCCGCGTCCAGGTCCACGCCAACTGGGCCGCGTTTCTCGAAACCGTCGGGCCGGAGCGCGTATTCGGTGTCTCGACCCGGGGTCGCCACGGTTATCATCACATCCACTTCCGCGAAGGCGATGCCCTGGTCTTCGGTCCGGAAACCCGCGGCCTGCCCCAGTCGATGCTCGAAGCGCTGCCTCCCGCGCAGCGGCTGCGCATCCCGATGCTGGCCGACAGCCGCAGCCTCAACCTCTCCAACGCCTGCGCCATCATCGTCTTCGAGGCGTGGCGACAGATGGATTTCGTCGGCGCAGTGGATGTCTAGGCGTCAGTTAGCCAGGCGCCGGGTCATGAACACGCTGTAGGGATCTTCGCGGTAACTGCCGAACGGCTCGCAGTAGGTGAATCCGAACGCCTGGTAAAGCCTTCGGGCCGGGGCGAAGTGCGCCATCGGGCCGGTCTCCAGACTCAGCCGCTGCAGGCCGGCGGCACGCGCCTCCTCGATCAGGTGCGCCAGAATCGCCCGCGCCACGCCTTTGCGTAGATGGTTCGGATCGGTGCGCATCGACTTGATCTCGGCGTGCGTATCGTCGAGGCGCTTGAACGCACCGCAGCCGAGCAGCTCGTTATTTTCCCAGGCGGTATAGAAGTGAACCTCCGGGCGTCGCAGCCCGTCGAGATCCAGCGCGTGGCGGCTCTCTGGCGGGGAGTGGGGCTCGAAGTCCTTGAGATGCGCTTCCAGCATGGCGGCGATTTCAGGGCCGCGGAGATCGTCTCTTTTGATCTGCATGAGGTGTATCATTCCCGTCCGTTGTTCTTTTCCGATACTGTCTTCGTCTCTGCGATTCTGCCTCCATGTCCGATATTCGCCAACGCCTCGCCAAGCTCAACCCGCGTCAGCAGGAAGCCGTTCGCTTTATCGATGGCCCGTGTCTGGTGCTGGCGGGCGCCGGTTCCGGCAAGACCAGCGTGATCACCACCAAGATCGCCTATCTGGTTCAGGAGTGCGGCATGAGCGCGCGCAAGATCGCCGCGGTCACCTTCACCAACAAGGCGGCCCGCGAGATGAAGGAGCGCGTCGGGCAGATGCTCAAGGGGCGTGAGGGTCACGGGCTCACCGTCTCGACCTTCCACAACCTGGGGCTCAACATCATCCGCCGCGAGCTCAAGGCGCTGGGCTTCCGCCCCGGCTTCTCGCTGTTCGATCCGGAAGACGCCAAGGCGCTGCTGCGGGATCTGATGCAGAAGGAAGCCGACACCGACGCCGAACAGATCAACGGCGTGCAGAACCAGATATCCCAGTGGAAGAACGACCTGGTGCTGCCCGGGCCGGCGATTTCCCATGCCGAAGACGAAGACCAGCAGTATGCCGCGCGGATCTACGAGGCCTACAACCGTCATCTCAAGGCCTACAATGCGGTCGACTTCGACGACCTGATCATGCTGCCGGTGGTGCTGCTCAAGACCGATCCCGAGGCGCTGGCGCGCTGGCGCAAGCGCATCCACTACATGCTGGTGGACGAGTACCAGGACACCAACGTCAGCCAGTACCAACTGGTCAAGATGCTGATGGACGAGCGCGCGACGTTCACCGTGGTGGGGGACGACGACCAGTCGATCTACGCCTGGCGTGGCGCCCGGCCGGAGAACCTGGTGACGCTGGGCGAGGATTTTCCGCGCCTCAACGTGATCAAGCTGGAGCAGAACTACCGCTCCACCGCCACCATCCTGCGCGCCGCCAACACCCTGATCGCCAACAACCCCCACGTCTACGAGAAGACGCTGTGGTCCGACATGGGCCAGGGCGATCCGATCCGGGTGGTGGTCAACCGCCACGAGGAAGCCGAGGCCGAGCGGGTGGCCGGCGAGATCCTCACCCGCCGGATCAAGGAGCGTGCCGAATGGCGCGACTTCGCCGTGCTCTACCGCGGCAACTTCCAGGCGCGGCTGCTGGAGCTCAAGCTGCAGCATCACCAGATCCCCTACAAGCTCTCCGGCGGCACCTCATTCTTCTCGCGCAACGAGATCAAGGATGCGATGGCCTACCTGCGGCTGTTGATCAACCCTGACGACGACAACGCCTTCCTGCGCATCGTCAACGTGCCGCGCCGGGAGATCGGCCCCGGCACGCTGGAGAAGCTCGCCAACTACGCCTCCGAACGCAGCGGCTCGATGTTCTCCGCCTGTCACGAAATGGGGTTGGAGCAGGTGCTACCCACCCGCGCCGTCGAGCGTCTCGGCCGCTTCGCTCACTTCATTGATGGCGTGCGCAAGCGCATGGACCAGGGGGACGCCATCGCCGCGATCCGCGAGATGATCCGCGACATGGACTACGAAGCCTGGCTCTACCAGAACGCCAGCGCGCCGACCATCGCCGAGCGCCGCATGGCCAACGTCTGGACCCTGATCGACCAGCTTGAGAAGTCGATGCACCGCGACGATGAGGAGGGCGAGGCCAGTGAGGAGACCGACGACGTGCAGTCGGCGATCTCGCGGCTGGTGCTGCGCGACATCCTCGAGCAGCAGGCCGAGGAGGATGACTCCGACCGGGTCCAGCTGCTCACCATGCACGCCTCCAAGGGGCTCGAGTTCCCTCATGTCTACCTGATGGGGCTCGAGGAAGAGCTGCTGCCGCACCGTAATGCCATCGAGTCCGGCACCATCGAGGAGGAGCGCCGCCTGGCCTATGTCGGCATCACCCGCGCCCGGCGCACGCTGACGCTGACCCTCGCGCGCCAGCGCAAGGCCTACGGTGAGCTGCTCGACTGCACCCCGAGCCGCTTCCTCGACGAACTGCCGGCGGACGATCTGGAGTGGGAAGGCCGCGCCGACAAGGAAAACCCCGAGAAGAAGCAGGAGCGCGGCCAGAGCGCCATCGCCGGGCTGAGATCGCTGCTGGGGTAGCGGGCGGCATCTCGGCCCGGTAGGCGTCTCACACCCGATCGAAATCCGGGCTGTGTTGGCGCCACTGCTCGGCGGCCTGGCGCATCGCCTGGGTGAACAGGGCGATGTCGTTGGGGCCGGCAACGAAACGGTAGCCGCTCTGGTGCAGTTCCTGGATGCCGCGCCCCGGCCCGGTAATGGTGCCGAGCCAACGCCCGCTGGCGCTGATACGCTGTTCCAGGTCGACGATGAGTTCGCGCACTGCCGGGTCCTCCAACTGCTCCAGCTTGCCCATCGAGCCGGCCAGGTCGTTGGGGCCGATGAACAGCATGTCGAGCCCTGAAACCGCGGCGATCGACTCGACGTCGCGAGCGGCATCGAGATGTTCGATCTGTGCGATCAGCAGCAACTCGTCATTGGCGATGCGGGCGTAGTCGGCGATGGCGCCGAAGCCCGAAGCGCGCACGATCGGCGCGGCGTAACCGCGATTCCCCTGGGGCGGGTAACGGCAGGCGTCGACCAGCGCCCGCGCTTGGCCGGCGTCGTTGATCATCGGCGCCATCAAGGAGCGTACCCCCATATCCAGTACGCGCTTGAGGTAGGCCGGATCGTTGGCCGGCACCCGCAGCACCATCTCGCCTCCGGCCGCCTCGATCGCCCGCAGCAGGTGCGCGGTCTGTTCAAGGCTGGCGATGCCGTGTTCGTTGTCCACCAGCAGCGTGCGCCAGCCAGCGCCAATGGCCGCTTCGGCCAGCTCGGGCGAGGCGCTCTCCAGCCACATGGCACTCAAGGTCCTGCCCTCTCTCAAGGCCTGCTTGAGTCGATTGCTGCGTTTCATGCACGATCTCCCTGCGATGCGTGGGGCGCAGCGGCGTGGTGCCGTGCGCGGTGGTTTTGGGTCAGGCCGCGTCCCACCAGCCACAGCCATACGCCAAGCGTGACCACACCCAGCCCGGCGGCCCAGGGGCGCTCGAAGAAGGCGGTCATATCTCCCTGGGACTTGATCATCGAGGTCATGAAGTTGTCCTCGAGGATCCGCCCCAGCACGATGGCCAGAATGGTGGGGGCGAGCGGAAAGCCGTTGGCCTCCATGGCGTAGCCGAGCAGCCCCAGCGCCAGCACGATCCAGATCGCCATGACCGAGTTGGTGATGGCGTAGGCGCCGACCAGCGAGAACAGCAGCACGATCGGCATCAGCACCCGCCGCGGTACGCGCAGAATCCAGCTGGAGACGAAGATCACCGCGAGCCCGGCGGGGATCATCAGCAGGTTGGTCAGGGCGAAGGCGCCATAGAGGGTGTGTACCAGCACCGGCGAGTCGGTGAAGATCTGTGGCCCGGGGGACATCCCGTTGAGCAGCAGGATCCCGATGGCGATCGCGGTGACGCTGTCGCCGGGGATGCCGAACACCAGCGCCGGCGTCCAGGCGCCGCCGATGGCGGCGTTGTTGGCCGCGCCGCCGTCGACGACCCCCTCCACGTAACCCTTGCCATAGCGCTCCGGGTGACGCGAGCGGCGCCGCGAGACGGCGTAGCAGATCCAGGCGGCGATGTCCGCGCCGGCGCCCGGCAGCGCGCCGATCAGCGTACCCAACACGCTGGAGCGGGCCAGGTTGCGGCGAAAGCGAAGCAGCGTGCCGGCGGCGCGGCGGATCGCCAGTCCCGGCCCTTCCTGGGTCCGGCCCGCCGGACGTTCGCGGCGGGGGTTGCGCAGACCGCGCAGCATCTCGCTGAACGCGAACAGGCCGATGATCGCGGGGATGAAGCTGATGCCGTCGAACAGCTCGTAGTTGCCGAAGGTGAAGCGCGGGTAACCCACCGCCACGTCGATCCCGATCGAGGCGATGAACAGGCCGATGAAGAGACTGGCGAAACTCTTGGCCAGCGGGGCGTTGCTGGTCATCACCGCGCAGCTCAGTCCCAGGCAGGCCAGCCAGAAGGTTTCGAAACTGGTGAACTGGAGCGCGATACGGGCCAACTGTGGCGCCAGCAGCGCGAGCAGGATCACGCCGACCAGCCCGCCGAAACTGGAGGCGAACAGTGACACGGCGAGGGTCGAGCGCGAGCGCCCGGCCTGCGACAGGCGATGAGCGTCTTCGACGTAGGCGGCGGACGCGGGTGTCCCGGGGATGCGCAGCAGGGCGCCGGGAATGTCACCCGCGAAGATGGCAGTGGAAGTGGTAGCGACGATCGCCGAGATCGCCAGCAGCGGGTCCATGAAGTAGGTGAAGGGCACCAGCAGGGCTACCGCCATGGTGGCGGTCAGGCCGGGCATCGCGCCGACGAAGGTGCCGTACAGCGTACAGGCGGCGATGATGGCGAGGTTGCCCGGGTCGAACAGGGTCGAGAGCGTGTCGGATAGCATGGCGTTCACCAGGCGATCGGCGTCAGCAGGCCCCACGGCAGCGGCACGTGGAGTAGCGAGTAGAACAGCGCATGGACCAGCGCCGTCAGCACCGCCGCCAGCACCAGGGCTTGGACGGGGCGCAGGCCATACAGGCAGGCACTGAGCGCGACCAGCGGCGGCGTCGCCACCAGGAAGCCCAGAGGCTCCAGCACCACGGCATAGAGCGCGACCAGCGCCAGCAGCGCGATGCCACGCCACGGGCCGGGGCGTATGTTCGACGCAGCCGTGGGCGCAGCGGCCTGCGCCTCGTCCGCGGTGGCGGTAACTGATGGGCGGTCACGGCGCCGCGCGGAGAGCAGAATGAGCGCGCCGCACGCCATCATTCCCCAGGCCGCGATGGTGGGAAACAGCCCCGGGCCGTAGGCCATGCCGGCCATGGACGGAAAGCTCGCCGCGCGCCAGCAGACCAGCGCGCCTAAGATCATCAGCAGGGTGCCCGCGATCCGGTCGCGCTGGCGTGCTGACGCACCGAGTGTCATCGCCATTACTGCGCCAGCCCGATCGCCTGAATGACCTGGCCCAGCTGGCGGTCGGTGCGTTCGAGCGTCGCAGCGGTCTCGGCGCGATCCTCGAATATCACCGGGGCGCCTCGGCTGCGGCGGAATTCGGCCCACTCGGCGGTATGCACGGCCCTGTCGATGGCCTGTTCATAGGCGCAGGCGATCTCGTCGGGTAGCCCGGCAGGCGCGCTCATGGTGACGAAGGCGCTGAGCTTCCAGCCGCTGTCGAGCACGTCGGCGGTGAGCGGCACGTCGGGCAGCTCTGCCATCGGTTTGTCGCTCATGTAGGCCAGCGCCTCGAGCTGCCCCTGCTCGACCTGCGGCAGTGCCTCGGAGAGCGCCGGGGTCGCCACGTCGACGCCACCCGCCATCAGTTCCTGCAGCGCCGGACCGGCGCCCTGACTGGGCACCCAGCGGATGGCGTTGGGATCGAGACCCTCTGCGTGGAGCATGCCGGCCAGCGCCAGGTGCCAGATGCCGCCCTGGGCGGTGCCGGAAGCGGTGAGTTTGCCGGGGTCGGCACGCGCCGCATCCAGCAGTTGATCCAGCGTCTGGTAGGGCGAGTCGGGCTTGACCAGAACGCCGGCGGCACTCCGGTCGATCAGCGCCAGAGGCGTCAAATCCTCATAGGTCAGCGGCGTCAGCCCGATCCAGTGCATGGTATCGATCTCCACCGTGGCGGCGCCGATGGTATAGCCGTCGGGTCGCCCCCGGGCGAGCACCGTGTGGCCCACCACGCCGTTGCCGCCGGTGCGGTTGACGACGTTGAAGGGCACGCCCATCTCCTGCTCCAGCAGGTTGGCCAGGCGTCGGGCGTTGGCATCGGTACCGCCGCCGGTGCCCCAGGGCACGATGACGGTGACCGCTCGCTCGGGTTTCCAGGTGCAGGCGGTGGGCGCCTCGTCCGCGCCGGCCGACGGGGCGAGCGAAGCGATCAACAAGGCCACCAGGGCGGCTTGCGAGCGTGTGACAACGGCTGTCAGGCGAGACATCGACATATCGCGCGATCCTCCGTGGGAAGACGATGGGCTACATGGCGGAACGGCAACGTTAGTTGCTATATGGCCGATTTTTACGCAATTCAATCGATTGAACCAATGCGACGTTGGTCTCCCTGTCGGACAGTGGTGAGTCGCCGTCGGCGGGCGGGTGTGAGAGGATGTGGTGGGATTCGGGGCGTGATGGACCCGTCATCCACACGAGGAGGCCAGTGCGACATGGGGCGTCGACCGACACTCAAGACGATTGCCGAGGAGGTCGGTGTCACCGTTTCCGCGGTGTCGCTGGCGCTGCGTGACGACCCGCGCATCTCCGTGGCGACGCGAGAGCGTATCCAGCGCTCGGCGGCGACGCTGGGCTACGTCTACAACCGCCACGCCGCCGGCTTGCGGCGGGGTGACAGTGGCACTGTGGCGGTTTGTCTCAATGACCTGAGCAACCCCTTCTTCACCGAGTTTCTCGGGCATATGGAGGCTCGCTTTCGCGAGGCCGGGCGGATGATGCTGTTCGGCCACGCCAACGAATCCCTCGATGTACAGGCCCAGTTCATTCGGCAGATGGTCGAGCACGGCGCCGCCGGTCTGATTTTGATTCCGGTGGCGGGCACCCGGCGTGACGATATCGCCGGCGAACGGGCGCGCCATCTGGAGAACTTCCCGGTAGTGCTGATCTCACGCGATGTCGAACAGACGCCCTACGACCGGGTCATCAATGACGATGCCCTGGGCGTGCAGCTACTGTTCGATCATCTTTATGGGCTGGGGCACCGACGCTTCGTCTGGCTGGGCGGTGGCAAGGAGACCTCGACCGCTCGCGATCGGGAGCGCGCCTTCATCGAAGCGATGCGGGCGGCGGGGCTATCCGTCGATGACGAGACGATCCATCACGGCCCGACCTCGCTGGCCTTCGGCGATACCATGCTCGAACGCTTGCTGGGCACGGGCGAACCGCCGACCGCTGTGCTCTGCTTCTCCGACGTGATCGCCTTCGGGGTGTTGGCGGCTTGCTATCGCCATGGGCTGCGCCCCGGCGTCGATCTCTCGGTGACCGGATTCGACGACATGGGGGCGGCGGCCTATTCGTCGCCCGCCCTGACCAGTGTACGAGTACGCACGGACCGGATAGGGCAGCGCGCCAGTGAGCTGCTGGGGGCACGGATGGCCGGCGATCGGCGCCCGCCGGAGCGGGTCGTCATGCCGCCGGAACTGGTGGTTCGCGATAGTAGCGGGCCGGCGCCGGTGACTCGCCGCTAGCCGTTGTCGGGCCGTTTGGCGCTGGCCGATCGCAGTCATCGAGACCATTATCACCATTCAGCCATCGGGAGAGATGACGATGAACACGATCGAGCTATGGCAACAGGCCCGCGACGAGGCGATGACGATCTCGCGGCAGGAGCCGCTGTTGACCCCCTTGATGCTGGGCGCGGTGCTCAATCGCTCGACACTGGGCGCGGGGTTGGCCTATCGCCTGGGCCAACGCCTGGCGCACCCCGATCTGGCGGCCAATCAGTTGATCAAGCTGTTCGACGAGCTGCTGGCCGGCGATCCCTCGGTCGGCGAAGGCATCGGCCAGGATCTGACCGCAGTGATCGAGCGCGATCCGGCGATTCGCCAGGTCACCGAAGTGCTGCTCTATCTCAAGGGGTTCCACGCCTTGACCGTGCATCGCTTCGCCCACGTGCTGTGGCAGAGCGGCCGCCGGCAGATGGCGCGCTATCTGCAGAGTCGCAGCTCGGAAGTGTTCCAGACCGATATCCACCCCGCGGCACGGGTCGGCAACGGTGTGTTCATCGATCATGCCACCGGCGTGGTGATCGGCGAGACCACGGTCATCGAGGACGACGTCTCGCTGCTGCAGGGCGTGACCCTGGGCGGCACCGGCAAGGAAGCGGGGGATCGCCACCCCAAGGTGCGCCGTGGCGTGCTGATCGGTGCCGGCGCCAAGGTGCTCGGCAATATCGAGATCGGCGAAGGGGCCCGTATCGGCGCCGGGTCCGTGGTGCTGAAGACGGTGCCGCCTCACACCACGGCGGTTGGCGTCCCGGCGCGTATCGTCGGCGATGCCGGCTGCGCGGCACCTTCACGGGAAATGCAGCATTGCCTCGACAAGCCACTGGAACCGGAAAATCCGGCTCGGACCACGCCCGCCAACGGCAAGCTCTGCTGCGGGCGCTAGGACGATCTCAATCCAGCGTCAGGCGATCCGCGAGAAAATCGGTCAGGTCGACGTTATCCAGTGCATCCAGCCAGGTTACCGCGAAGCTGCCGGGGCCACGTGCCGCCAGTTCGGCTCTTTCGGCCGCAGCGGCAGCGTGTGCATGGGCACAGATCATCGCATCCAGCGGCGTGTCGGCGACGGCGAGATAGGCGGCGATCAGCGCCCCCAGCGCGCAGCCGGTTCCGGTCACCCGGGGTTGCCAGGCGCTTCCGCCATGGACGCCCACCGTCACGGCATCGGCCGTGGTAGTCGAACGGCCCAGCAGGCGGTCGGTCCGGCCCGAGATCGCCACGCCGTCGCTCTGCGCCAGTAGCTGGCGGGCGGCCGCCAGCGCATCCCCCGAGTCGTGCTGGGTATCGACGCCGCGCCCGCGGGTGCCGTTCTCAGCCAGGGCCATGACCTCAGACGCGTTGCCGCGAATCACCGCCGGCCGATGGGCCATCAGGGTCAGACTCAGCTCTCGCCGCAATGGCAGCGCCGCCGCGCCGACGGGGTCGAGCACCCAGGGCGTCCCCGACCGGCTGGCGGATTGGCTGGCCCGTTGCATCGCGGCCACGCTATCGGCACTAGGGGTACCCAGATTGATCAGCAAGGCATCCGCGGCCGCTGCCAGGTCTTCGACTTCGTCGGGATGATCGGTCATCGCCGGAGACGCCCCGGCGGCCAGCAGCACATTGGCGACGAAATTGACGGTGACCTGGTTGGTCAGGCAGTGCACCAGCGGCGCACGCTGGCGTAGGCGGCCGTGTGTCGCCAGCAGGCGGCCCTGCCATTCGGTCGTTTGAAGCGGGGTTTCGGTCATGTCGTCATCGGGTTTTGTCGGCGATCCGGTCGACGATCGCCAACCGGGTCGTCAAACACCAGGCCGGCAGACGCGCCGGAGTCGCCAAGGAGAGTATCGAGCGCGTGTCACTCCCATCGCCGGTCGTTGATCGGCGATGCGTCCGTTTCAGTATAATCACGACTCGGCATCGCGAAAGCCGTCGCGACGCCGCGCCGTGGCTGGACAGCCAATGGCCGAGCGGGTAGGATGGCCGCGCTGTTGGCGGGCCACTCGGCTATCCACGCCATTCGGCACGACGTCACGTCATCGCGCGCCCATAGCTCAGCTGGATAGAGTACTGCCCTCCGAAGGCAGGGGTCGCAGGTTCGAATCCTGCTGGGCGCGCCATCTGGATTTCCTGAGCGTTCCGAGAAAGTCCAAAATAGAAAGAAAAACGCTTAAAAATCAGTAGTTTTTGCTCCCCCTTCTTCCTAAGCGTTCCTATCGAATCCAGCCGCAATGTGGTATAGATCACGGTATATACCCGTGTTCGGAAAACCTAGCTATACCCCAATGCCGCTAACTATCAGAAAAATCGAATCAACCAAGCCAGGCCCCAAACCGATCACCCTCATCGATGGGGCGGGATTACAACTTGTGATTTCGAACACAGGGAGCCGAGGCTGGCGCTTGCGCTACACCCGACCCAACGGCAAGCGCAACATGATGAGCCTGGGGAGCTATCCCGAGGTGACGCTCGCCGAGGCTCGCGAGAAACGCACGGACGCCCGCCGACTACTGAGTCAGGGCATTGATCCGGTCGAGCGTCGCAAGGAGGAGAAACGGGAGCAGCAATTCTCCCAGCAGAACACCTTCCGAGCGCTCGCGCATGAGTGGCACGCGACGATGGCGCCAAGGTGGAAGGCTAGCTCCAAGCGATCCAAGGAGAGCATCCGGTCGCTCGAGAACTACATCTTCCCGACCGTTGGGGACAGACCCATCGAGACGGTTAAGCCGCTAGAGTGGTTGGAGCTCTTGAAGCGTCTCGAGCAAGCCGGCAAGTTCGAACAGCGGCGCAAGGTGCACTCGTTCTGCCGTGACATCTATCGCTTTGCTGTCATCACTGGCAGGGCTTCACATAATCCCCTCACTGATCTAAGCGGCGCGTTGACCCCACACAGGCAGAAGAGCTTCCCGCACGTCTCGCAGGAGGAACTACCGGCGCTGGTCGAGGCCATCGAGAATTACCATAACCCGCTGGTACGAATCGGGCTGAAACTGCTGCTGATGACGGCGCTACGGCCAGGGGAGATGCGGCAGGCGCGATGGCGGGAGATCGACCTCGAAGGGGCTATCTGGAGCATACCCGCCGAGCGGATGAAGATGGGGCGATCACATCGAGTACCTTTGCCTAAACAGGCCGTCGCGGAATTGCGCAAGCTGCACGTTATGACGGGCCAGTACGGCCTACTGTTTCCCGGTCGCAACGACCCCACCAAACCCCTATCGGACGCTGCCTTCGGCGTCGCGCTCAAGCGTATGGGCTACCAGGGCCGGCACGTGCCACACGGATGCCGGCATGTCGTTGCAACGGGCCTCAAGGAGCTAGGTTATCCCGGCGAATGGATCGAGATGCAGCTCTCCCACAAGTTGCCGGGAATTCAGGGCGTCTACACCCACGCTGAGCACATGGCGCCTGAGCAGCGACCGGTGATGATGCAGTTTTGGGCAGATTGGCTTTACCCCTTGAACAGCGAGGCAGATTGATGAGCCGCTTTTCCTGCAAGGTTTGTGGTGGCCCTGCCAAAATTCGCTCCAGTAAGATACTGGCCGAGGGTTATCGCGTCCTCTATCTCGAGTGTAAGAATCTGGATTGCAGAGCTCGGTTCAAAATTGACGACATCCAGCAGCCGCTAACCGAAGAAGAGAAAATCGAGAAATTCGGAATCAAGCGACTGGCTCTCTCAAGTAGTGCGCTTCTGATCATCGATCAACAGGTTTGCATGAAGGATCGCGGGATCCTTAATCGCAATAATCATGATGCCGAGAAATACATCACAGAGCTGCTCGCCATTTGGCGTAAACGTGAGCTCCCAGTCGTTCACATTCGGCACATCTCTCGTGAAGCGAAATCCGGGTTTGCCCCCGGGCAAAGAGGCGCAGACTTTCAAGCCGATTTCAGACCCTTGAAAGCCGAAGCTGTGTTCGAAAAGAACGTACCGGATGCCTTTATCCACACCGGGTTGGAGCGATGGCTCAGAGTGCGTGGGATAGAGAATTTAGTGGTCTGTGGAGTATCGAGCGAAAACTCGGTGGAGGGCACCGTTAGGACTGCCGGCAATCTTCAATTCCACGTATGGGTGCCTGAGCGCGCCTGCTATACGTTTGCCAAGAAAGACTATTTCGGCGCGTCAAGAACTGCCGAGGAAGTACACGCGATGGCAATGACCAATCTCAACGGCGAACACGCCCAGGTTTGCGGTCATGAGTGGTTACAACTCGCGCTGAAGTATTGGTCGGCTACGTAAGCTTCGATTTATTTGGCCGCATTTGTCCACATTCGTTTGTATTTATCCCGCCGTTAAACGACGCCGCTACTTGGCACGATTTGTCAACGAAACGCGTCTACTCCGCGTTTGCTGTGAACGCCTGTTCTACAACGCAGATCGCTCGAACTCCTGCCATGACCCCGGCAAGCTGATCACGTTCCGAGCCGGAATCGCTCGGACACGTCATCAAAGCCACCGAGGAATCACCATGGCCAACGTCTCAACGACAACCGCTTTCCAGAAGGTCGAGCGCATCGAACTCGGCAACCGCCTGTTGCGCCGCCGCGATGTGGAGCTCAAGACCGGCAAGAGCCGATCCGCAATCTATGCCGGTGTCAGAAACGGCACCTTTCCGGCACCGGTGCCCATCGGTGACAAGAGTGTCGCCTGGCTCGAGGAGGAGGTGGATAGCTGGATCGCTGCCC
>NZNW01000063.1 GCA_002695065.1 Salinicola sp.
CTACGCGACCGACAACGACGGTGTGACCAACTCGATCGACAAGCTCAAGAGCCTGCGTGACAACGAGGTCCGACCGGAGCTGCCCGATATCAGCGAATCCTCGCAGTTGCTCAAGCGCTTCATCGAACAGCGCTTCGGCAACGGCAGCGGTAACCAGGGCGGAAACGGCTCGCAGAACGGCGGTTCACAGAACGGCGGCGCACAGGGTGGTACCAGCGGATCGGCACAGGGAGAGGGCGCATGAGAAAGCTGATCCTGCTGATCGTCTTCGGTCTGGCGGTCGGCGCGCTGTTCGGGCAGTTGATGCAATCGCTGCCGGGCTACTGGTTCATTCGTGTCGGCGACACCTCCGTCCAGACCTCGTTCTGGTTCGGCTGCGTCCTGTTGCTGGCGGCCTTTCTGGTGCTGCATTTCCTGCTGCGGGCTCTGACGCGGCTGCGTCGTCCCGTGAGCCGGCTCAAGGTATGGAACAGCCGCACCCGCCACCGTACCGCGATGAGGCGCACCGTCCGCGGGCTGGTGGCGCTGGCGGAAGGTCGCTGGAAGCGTGCCGAGAAGTCACTCACCAAGGCGGCCGACGACTCCGGCACGCCGCTGGTCAACTATCTCTCCGCGGCGCTGGCGGCGCACTACCAGGGGCGCTACGAGCAGGCGGACGTGCTGCTCAAGCGGGCGCATCACAGCACCGAGGGTGCGGATACCGCGGTCGGTCTGGTGCAGGCGCAGTTGATGCTGGATCGTCAGCAGTTCGAGGAAGCGTTGGCGACGTTGACGCGCCTGGAACAGCAACTGCCGGAACACCCGCAGGTACTCAAGCTGCTCAAGCAGGCCTATCTCAGCGTCAACGACTGGGACGGCATGCGGCGTCTGCTGCCGCGTCTCGACAAGCACCGCCTGATTACCGAAGACGAGCGTCGGGCGCTCGACCAGCGGGTCTATCGCGAGCTGCTGGTGCAGGCTGCACAACAGGAGGACAACCTGCCGCGCGTGCGCTCGTTGTGGGCCGACATGCCGGACAATCTGCGCGGCGATGTCGAGCTGGTCGGGCTTTACGCCGAAGCGTTGATCAAGGGGGGCGAAGAGGGCGACGCTGAACGCCTGCTGCGCAATTCGCTCAAGGAGCACTGGGACACCCGTCTGGTGTTGCGCTACGGTCTGCTCAATGTCGATGCGGCGCGCCAGCTGGTGTACGCGGAGAAGTGGCTGCAGGAGCGGCCCAACGATCCCGATCTGTTGCTGACCCTGGGTCGCCTGTCGCTGCGCAATGCCTACTGGGGCAAGGCGCAGGAGTACTTCGAAGCGAGCCAGCGCCAGCGTCCGAGTGGCGTCGTTTGCGCCGAGCTGGCGAGGCTCTACGCCAATCTCGGCGACCACAGCAAGAGCCAACTCTATTATCGTCAGAGCGTGACGCTGCTGGACAAGTCGCTACCCGCGCTGCCGCAGCCCAGCGACATGACGCGCTGATCTCGGCCTTCGACCGATTGCTCTCCTCGGCGCCTGCGGGCGCCTTTTTTGTGGCCACCGGGAAATCGCCCTCGGCGACGTCTCGAGGCAGGCTACCGATCGAAATGAAGTCGTCACGAGGAACAACGCCCCATGCACTATGGTATCGATGTCGGCGGCACCAAGACCGAGATTGCGATCTATGACCGGGATTGGGTCTGTCTCGATCGCTGGCGCGAGCCGACGCCGTCGGACGACGGCGAAGCCTTCCTGTCGATGCTGGCCGCGCTGGTGCGGGAGGCGGACCGCGGCTGTGACGGGCGCGGCACGCTGGGGCTCGGGTTTCCGGGCGTGCTCGATGAGCGCGGCCATCTGATCACGGCGAATCTGCCGGGACTGCGTCCGTTTGTGCTCGAGACGGCGCTTGGGGCGGTTCTCGATCGCGCCTTCGTGATCGAGAACGACAGCCGCTGTTTCGTGGTGTCGGAAGCCGGCCCCGGTGGCGCGGCAGAGGGGGTGCGTCACGCCTTCGGTGCAATCCTGGGGACCGGGGCGGGTGGTGGCGCGATCGTCGACGGCCGGCTTCTCAGGGGTGGGGGCCGGTTTGCCGGAGAGTGGGGGCACCTGCCGCTACCCGCCGCTGCGGCGAGAGACTACGGGCTGCCGTGCCCGACCTGCGGCTGTGGCCTGTCGGGGTGCCTGGAAACCTACATCGCCGGGCCTGGCCTGGTGAGACTGCATCGTCACTTCGGGGGCGCGTCGTCCACCGCCGAGGAGTGGCACGCGGCCTGGAGGGCGGGCGAACCAGCGGCGCAGCGCGCGCGGGCGTGCCATCTAGACCTGTTGGGCGGTGCCCTGGCCAACGTGGTCAAGCTACTGTCGCCGCAGGTGATCGTGGTGGGCGGAGGTCTCTCGACCCTGGATGGATTGTTGGCGGCTTTGCCGGCGGCGATAGCGGCGCACTTGTTCCCCGGTGTCGAGACGCCGGGCGTCCTCCGCTCTCGTTTCGGGAGCTCGAGCGGCGTGCGCGGCGCGGCGATGCTGGGCGCCGCCGCCTCGGGGGGCACGGGGGACGAACGACTATAAAAAAGGCCGCCCGCAGGCGGCCTGGAAACGCGGACTGGACCAACTCAGCGAGGATCGTCGGTCTCGTCACCGTCGACGTCGTCATCGGTGGGCTTGCGATGCGTCCGGTCCTGCGCCTGCTGGTTCGGGGTCGTCTTCGACTGGCTTTCGCCCTCGATCGCTGCTGGCGCGTCGGTCTGGTGAGACTTCGGCTGACCGGCGGGGCTACCGTCGATCGTGAAGTCCTCCTGCATGATCCGCAGGTTGGCGGGCGGTGCCGAGCCGGTGCGATCCTGTCCGAAGTAGAGCGTGGTATGCGGGAACGGGATCTCGATACCGGCCCGGTCGAAGTAGAGCTTGACCAGCCGGTTGTAGGCGCGGCCGACTCCCCACTGGTCGCCCGGCGTGGTCTTGATCACCACGCGGATGTTGACCGAGCTGTCGGCGAGCGCGATGACCCCTGCCACCGTCATCGGCGCCAGTAGTTTATGGCCATGCTCCTCGCTTGCCTTGAGCTCCTCGTAGGCCGCTTCCAGCTGCTCGATGGCGTAGTCGATGTTCTCGCGGTAGGCGATGCCGTACTCGCCGACGTGATTGCCAAATTCGCGCATGTAGTTGGACACCGTGTCGACCGACGAGAACGGCACGATATGGTAGGTACCCGACAGGTCGCGGATCGCCACCGAGCGGATGCTGACGCGCTCGGCGGTACCGGTGATGCCGCCCACGGTGACCACGTCGCCGGTGTTCATGGCGTTCTCGAGCTGGATGAAGACACCGGTGATGACGTCCTGCACCAGCTTCTGGGCGCCGAAACCGATGGCCAGGCCCAGTACCCCGGCACCGGCGATGAGCGGCCCGATATTGATCCCGATCTGCGACAGCACGATCATCAGCGTCATGATCACCAGCGTGATGGCCAGGGCGTTGCGAAACAGGCTCATCAGGGTCTTGGCTCGCGCGGTGGGAGCGCCGCCACCCGTGTCCGGATTGAGATAGTTCTCGATCAGGCTGGCCAGGCCAATCCAGACCATCGCGGCAATGATCAGGATCAGGATGACCTGGATCACCGTCGCGACGGTGTGCGATCCCGCATCACTGGCGTACCAGGCGGCGAGATTGAAGGCTTTCCAGGCGTCGAGCGTGTACATCACCACGGCGATCAGGATGATGGCGCGGATGATCTTCAGCAGCGTCGGGATGTAGGAGTTCAGCCGGGCCTCGAGCAGCGGCAGGCGGGTGCGCATGTTGTCGCCGAGGTCGATGCGTCGCCCGATGAGCTGGGTCAGAATGCTGGAAACCAGCATGCCGACGCCGACGTAGATGATCGTCTTGAGCGTTGCGATCAACACGAATGGCAGCGCCGTCTCGGGATGCAGCAGGGTGACGGCGAACACCATGATGGCGTAGAGCAGGGCGACGATGTGCCAGGTCCGTGCGAACAGCCGAAGTGCCACGCGTGAGGCGGACATCTGGGCCGCGTCGGCCTTGGCGATGATCATGTCGCGGACGCCGTTACGGTTCTTGAGGATCACGCCTATTGCCCAGATCAGCGCGATGAGCATGATCAATACACTCACGGCCTTGCCGAACGCGAGTGAGAGATTGGTATTGAGAATCGGTACCGCGACCAGCATGCCGTAGCCGACGAAACCGGCCAGCATTGCCAGGAAGCGGTTGCAGCGCCTGGCCTGAGCGGCCTCGATCGATACCAGGCGCAACCCTTCGTGGTGCGACGAGAAGAGAATGCGCAGCGCGCACTTGAACAGCTCGATCATCAGGAAGGCGTTGAGGAACAGCGAAAACCGGGTATTGAGGCTGCCGCTCTCCCCGACAAGGAAGGTCGCGACCAGATTGCCGGCCACGTAGGCGAGCACGACGACGATGACGTCGACGACGGCTGCCAGTACCACGGCGACGATGACCCGCAGCAGATGGCTGCGTCCGCCGCCATGCAAGGCCCATTGACTGAACTTCGAAAACAGCGGGCTCGCGATCCGGCGCAGAATCAGGAAGGCGGCGACGGTCGCAACGATGACCAGCGCGAGATCGATCGCCGCACTGAGGAAATCGCTCATGCTGAATGAGGGACCGCTGCTTGCCGCGGCGTCTCCGCTGGTGAAGAAGCCACCGATCATGGTGGCCAGGCTGGTGAACTGCCCGCCGATGTCACCCGCGATATCGCTGGTCATCTGCGCCATTCTGCGGGGGAAGGAGGCCGTGGCGGGGGAGCTCTCGCCACCGTCGCTCGCCGCCGTCGATCCCTGGCCGCTCTGGGAGGTCTCGCTGGCGCCATCGCTGGATTCCTGGGCGCCGCTCTGCTGGGTATCGCCGGATTCCTGCTGCGCGGCCAACTCCCGCAACTGGTCGATCAGCGCCTGACGCGACTGCGAGTCTTCGAGCAAGTCCGCCATGGTGGAATAAGCCGGACCACCCTGAGCATTCTGCCCTTCGGAGCCACTTTCCTGAGCCAGTGCCGGCGCGGCGAATATCAAAAGTAGTAGCAATAGCCAGCGACTGAGCCAGCGATCGGGGCGAAGGACTGTCAAGCTCCAACCTCCTTGTCTTATGGATGGATCGATCGGGCAGTGTTGCACCCACCCGACCGTCGGTAGGGTAACACTTTATCGTTTGGGACAAACTGACGCGTCCATCGGGACCACGGCGATCCTATGAGGCTAGCCGATCTGATCGAGCTTTCCAGGGCTTCGGCAGTGAGGTTCGACCCGGATCCCGTTGTCTCTGCCGGCGAACGCCTGCCTGGTGGATGCTGGAGGATGGCCGGCGGTGAGGGCGTCATTCCTGAGGATCCATGACAAAGTTCATGCTCGGCGGGCGATGTCGGGCCAGTTGGAGGCTGCGATATAGTCGGGATGAACCAGCGGGCCCGGGCAGCGTGATTTCGCGATTCGCCGGCAGCGTCGTTTCCGGAACTCCCCGTTGCACGCCACTATGGAGCTGTCATGCATTCATTCTCTTTTGCCGAACGTCTCGAGCGCACTCCCGAGCTGGTGGCCGAAGCGACGACGCGGCTGGATCGCCAGGATTTTGACGGCGCCATCTCGTTGCTGGAGCCCGCGTTTCGAGCCGGAATCGACAGCCTGGAACTCGCTCGGGCGTTGATGCAGGCATACGAGGGCGCGGGTGAAACCGCCAAGCAGGAAGCCTTGATGGCTGTCGTGCTGCAGAAATCCCCCCAGCCGCCACTCAAGCTGAGTATCGCTTATGCCGAGGCGGCGATGACCCGTGGTGACTGGTCCGCCGCGGCCGAGAGGTGGCAGTCGATACTCGATCACCAGGCGGCCTTTCCTCCGCAGGTCTATCTGCGTCAGGCGCGGGCCATGCTCGCGGCGAAGCAGTTCGCGGCGGCGCTTCGCACGGTGGATCTGGCGCTGGAAGAACGCCCCAACGACCCCGTGTTGATGGATCTCAAGAGCGTCATCGCCAGTCAGAAGGCAAGAAAGTACCAGGTAATGGTCCAGCCACTGCCGGCAGCGCACGCGCTGCATTGGGAGGCCATCGACGGCCAGCGTCAGATTGCGACACTCGAAGCCTTTAGGCGCTATCGGATTCGGGGTCGGGTCGACGGACAACCCGACCGGCAGCCCGAACTGGTTGCCACCTACCCCGATGGCGCTTCGTCCCTGGTCTTGCGGGAGCCGCATGAGGGGAGGAGTGCCGGCGCCTGGGAATTCGAGCACTCACTGGATATCTCCGCGGGAGTGACCCTGGGCGTTCGTCGCGAGAATGGCGAGTTGCAGCAGTGCGTGAGCTTGTCGATCGCACCGGTGATGGAGGTCGTCGAGGGACGGGAGGGGTGGCTGTTCCTCGCCAACGACGCCAACGCGAGTATCGACCAGTTCACGGGCAAGAAGCGCCTGAGCGATGAGGAGATGTCACAGTGGCAACGCTTCGCTGCCGAACTCGGGCCGCTCCAGCGGCAGCGCTCCCTGCTGTTCCTGATCGCCAACTCCAAGGAGAAGGTCAGGCCGGAACATTATCCCTACGAAGGAGCCGAACTCACCATCACCGAACAGGTGTCGACGCTGCTGGAGCAGGGCGGGGTGGATTACTGCAACCCCATTGCCGCGATGCGGGCGATAGCGGATAGCTACTATCCCACGGACACCCACTGGAGCGGTCGCGGTGCCTATCTCGCCTTTGCCGCCTGCATGCGCCACTTCGGATTCGACGATGACTTCGAGTCGCAATATGCCTTCGAGCAGCGGGAGGTGGTGGGCGACCTGGGGTCGAAGCGGGAGCCCCCGGCCAAATCCTCGTCCACCGTTGCCGTCTTCCGGGGAAAGAGCGGCGCATTCTGCCGTTTTTCCAATTACCTGCCGGGAACCGGCAATATCACGATCTTCGAGAACCCCCGGCCGCTCCACGCTCGAACCCTGGTCGTCTTCGGAGGATCGTCGGCGGGCGCGGGCGGGTTCGCGACGCTGTTTGCCAACGTCTTCCGGCGGGTCGTCGTGGTCAATCTACCCGGCAGCTACGTACATGAGATCGTCGATCGCGAAGCCGCGGACCATGTGATCCTGCAGACCAACGAGCGTTACCTGGCAACACCCGGACGGATCGTGAAGACGCTGGCCGAGGCCGAGCTCGATCGGGTGGCGCGTGCGATGCCGGCGGCCGAAAGGGTCAAGCTGATGGAGAGAATGAGCCGATTCGCTCCCTGCGAATTTTATCACGACTTCATGAAGGCACTGCTGGCGGGGTGAGGTCGTCCGGTCCGCGGACCACTGCCGGGATGTCTGGGTTCAGGCCACAAAAAAAGCACCCGTCAGGGTGCTTTTTGCTGTTTGGTGGAGGCGGGGGGAATTGAACCCCCGTCCGCCGGCACTCGCCCATCAGCTCTACATGCTTAGTTCCGTCTTTTGATTTAACGCAGTGCACTCCGACGGGCAGGATGGCACCTTGCGATCTCTCTAAGGTTTAACGAATGTCAGGAGAGCGCTGACATCCGCGGTCCCATCAGCTTTAGCTCGTATCCCCGCCGCGATGAATGGGCACATCGCTTTGGGGCCAGGCTAACAACTAGCAGTTTTTACGCTGCCAGTGCGCCTTGAGCGTAGTTTTCGTCGTTTGCGACTATTCAATTGCAACGTTGGATTTACGAGATACGTTACACTCTCGGCATGCACCTCAGGGATTGTCACCGGCGTCGAAGCCATGTCGCCCCCGTACAACCCGTTCATTCTATCAGATGGTGACTAGCCCGCGCCATATCAAGTGCCGACTCAAGCATTTAGCGCCGCCTCAGGCATGATCCCTCATGACCCGGGCCTTCTCGCGATTCCAGTCGCGCTCTTTCTCGGTGGCGCGCTTGTCGTGCAGTTGCTTGCCACGCACCAAGGCCAGCTCGCACTTGACCAGGTTCTGCTTCCAGTAGAGCTTGAGCGGCACACAGGTGTGCCCCTTCTCCTGCGTCCTGGAGAAAATCCTGGCGATCTCCTTGCGATGCAGCAGCAGCTTGCGCGTCCGGGTCGGGTCCGCGAGCACGTGGGTGCTGGCCGTATTGAGCGGCATGATATGACTACCCAGCAGCCACGCCTCGCCATTCTTGACCAGAATGTAGGTGTCGGTCAGCTGAGCCTTGCCTGCGCGAAGACTCTTGACCTCCCAGCCGGCCAACGACAGGCCTGCCTCGAAGGTCTCGTCGATATGATATTCGAACCGAGCCTTCTTGTTCTGGGCGATCGTGTTGCTGCTAGGCGCGTTGCCTTTTTTCTTACCCATGACACCTCTTTGCGGCGTTATCCGGTATGCCCCACTGCCAATGCATTCGATGATCTGTGCGCCGTGCGCTATGGTCGTTACGCCATGCGTCGAGGGAGCGCGTTGGCGAAGCATCGTGTGAAGCCTGGTTATGAGGGCAGCCGTGATACCATTCAAGCCATCTAAACGGAGCCCCATGATACGCATGTCGGGGCGATAAATCAGCGGAGACCCCTATGCCCAGCGTGAATCGGTCTGCATTCGTTCGGCATACACCGGAGCAGATGTTTGAACTGGTCAATGATTTCGAGCGTTACCCCGAATTCCTGCCCGGATGTCGGCGGGCCAGCGTCGTCGAGCAGGGAGACGGCTATCTGATTGGCCGAATGACATTGGCCAAGGGCGGCGTGGAGCAGAGCGTGACGACACGCAACGATCTCGAGCGTCCCGAACGCATCGACCTTTCGCTCGTCGACGGCCCCTTCAAGCGGCTGAGCGGACAGTGGCATTTTCGGGCGATGGGCGAAGACGCCTGCAAGATCGAGCTCGAGATGAGCTTCGAGTTCAGCAACCGCCTGCTGGGCATGGCGTTCGGCCGGCTGTTCCAGCAGGTGGCGGGCCAGTTGGTCGATGCCTTCACGCGCCGCGCCGATCAGGTCTACGGACGCTAGCAGGTATGCCGATGGAATCCATCGAAGTCGCCTTCGCGACCCCCGAACACCAGACGATCGTGCGCTTGACACTTGAGCCCGGCATCGATGCCAGGCGGGCGGTCATGCTGGCGGACCTGCCGAGCCGGCACCCCGCATGGAGGGGCTTCGACTTCACGCAGGCGCCGCTGGGAATCTTCGGCCAGCGCCTGCCCTCTCCGGAGGAGTACCAGCCGGTGGCCGGCGATCGCATCGAGGTCTATCGACCGCTGGAACTCGACCCCAAGCAGGCACGACGCGAACGGGCGGCCAACGCTTCGACGCGTTGAGCCGCCCGTTCGTCCGGTATCTCAGATACCGCTGGGGCCGATCTGCGGAACCGACCCGCTCTCGCCGGCGCCTTCCACGGCAGGCCCTGGGCCATCGTCCTGGTTCAGCTCGACGTCCGAGTCCATGTCGCCGGATTTGGCGATGTCGACCAGTTGGTCGTCCTGGAAAGTCAGCGTCAGGCGTTTCTCCACCGTGCCCCCGTAGGCTTCGTCGAGATAGAAGACGTAATCCCACTGATCCGATGAAAAGGGCGCTTCCAGTAGCGGCGTTCCCATGATGTAGGCCACCTGTGAACGGCTCATGCCAGGATGAAGCTGGGACACCATGTCCTGGGTGATGAGATTGCCTTGTGGGATATCCCTTTTGTAGACGCCGAAGTAGCTGCAGCCGGCGATGAGCGAGACTGCGAGGAGAAGTACGACCGTTCTGATCAGATTTTGCATTTGAGTCCGTCTTTCACTATCGTTGCGTGGATTGATCATACCCGACACGAGACGCTACTGCGAAGAGCGACCATGGCCGACGAAAACCAAGAATTGCGTAAGGCGGGGCTGAAGGTCACTCTGCCGCGCGTCAAGATTCTGCAGATCCTCGAAGCGACTCGTAAGGAAGAAGAGCTCCACATGAGCGCCGAGGACGTCTACAAGGCCTTGCTGGAGTCTGGAGAAGATGTCGGGTTGGCGACGGTCTATCGCGTATTGACTCAATTCGAAGCGGCAGGACTGGTCGTCCGCCACAATTTCGACGGCGGCCACGCGGTCTTCGAGATGTCCCAGGAAGAGCACCATGATCACATGGTGGATCTCGAGTCCGGCGAGATCGTCGAGTTCTACGACGAAGAGATCGAGCGTCGCCAGCGCGAGATCGTCGAGGAGCACGGCTACGAGCTGGTCGAGCACGCGCTGGTACTGTACGTTCGCCCCCGCGGCTCCAAGGCGACACGCCAGGATGGCATCAAGAAGTAATCTCCACGTCGCCGGTGGAAACACGACAGAACATCAAAACGCCGACCCTTGGGTCGGCGTTTTTCGTATGTCTCCCCCCGCTGCGGCTCGACGCTCCGGCCCCTGATTCTCGTGGGACGGTCCGTATCAGTGTGCCGAGCTCTGACTGGCCGCCAGCATCTCGCGGGCATGGGCCAGCGTCCGGTTGGAGAGCTTTACGCCTCCCAGCATCCGCGCCAGCTCGCGTACCCGCCCGGCCTCGTCCAACTGGGACATCAGGGTGCGGGTCGTATCGTCGCTGGAGTGCTTCTCGATATGCAGGTGCTGGTGCGCCTGCGCGGCGACCTGCGGCAGGTGGGTGACGGTCATGACCTGGGCATCGCTGCCCAGCCGGCGCAGTAACTGCCCGACGATCTCGGCGGTAGCGCCGGAGATGCCGACGTCGACCTCGTCGAAGACCAGCGTCGCCAAGGTGCTGTGGCTCGCGGCCACGACCTGAATCGCCAGGCTGACGCGGGAGAGTTCGCCGCCCGAGGCGACCTTGGCCAGCGGGCGGGTCGGCTGGCCCGGGTTGGCGCTGATCTGGAGGCTGACCCGATCCAGCCCGTGGGGCTGGGGCGTCTCCAGCGGCGTGACCTCGACGGCGAAGCGCGCCTTGTCCATTCCCAGGAACGCCAGTTGCTCCTGAACCTGCCGGGCGAAAACCTTGGCGGCACGCTGCCGCGTTTCGCTGATCTCCCTGGCGCTATCACGGTATTGCTGGCGCAGTTCGTCGAGCCGGCTCCTCAGCGTCTCGAGATCCTCGTCACCGCCGTCGAGCGCCTCCAGCTCCTGCCGCAGCCGGCGATGCAGCTCGCTCAGCTCCTCCGGCATGACGTGATGCTTGCGCGCAATACGATGGACCTCGCCGAGTCGCTCCTCGACCCAGGCCAGCCGCTGCGGATCGAGCTCGGTCGACTCGACGAAATGATGCAGCTCGCGGGCCGCCTCCTCGAGCTGGATCTGGGCATCATTGAGCATGCCGAGCGCGTCCGCCAGGCTACCGCGGTCGCTTCCCGGTACCCGCGAGAGCCGTTGGGTCGCCTGTGAAAGCAGCGTCAATGCGCCACTTTCGTCATGGTCGCAGCTATCCGCCGCGAACTGCGCCTCGCGCAGGCTCTCCTCGAGATGGGCCAGCGTCTCCTGCTCCTGTTCCAGGCTGGCGAGTTCGTCGGCCTGGAGATCGAGCTGATCCAGCTCCTCGACCTGATAGCGCAGCAGTTGGCGCTTGGCCTGGCGCTCCTCGTCGTTCTCGCTGCGTTCGCGATACTTCCGGCGCAGCGCATGCCATTGGCGATGCAGGTCGCCAAGCTCGGCGACCGCCTTGTGATGACCGGCGGCGTCGTCGAGCAGGCGACGGTGCGTGTCCTCGCTGAGCAGAGCCTGGTGCGCATGCTGGCTATGCACGTCGATCAGGCACTCTCCCAGTTCACGCAGGTCGGCGATGGTGCAGGGCTGGCCGTTGATCCACGCCTTGGAGCGTCCGCTGGCGGTAACGACGCGGCGAAGAAGACAGTCGTCCGTCGCGAGTTCGCGGGCGGCCAACCAGGCCTTGGCGTCCTCCCGCTCCGCGATATCGAAACGCGCGCTCAGATCGGCGCGGTCGGCGCCGTGGCGTACGCCGCCGGCGTCGGCCCGCTCGCCCAGGCAGAGGCCCAGCGCGCCGAGCAGGATCGACTTGCCGGCACCGGTCTCGCCGGTGATGGCGGTCATGCCGGCCTGGAACTCCAGATCCAGCGTGTCGACGATGGCGAAGTCACGAATGGCGAGTTGGATCAGCATGCAGCCTCCCTGGGGCGATGGCGGCGATACGGTAGCGGATGATGGACGATCGACCGCACGGGCTTCTGGTTGTTTATACAGTAGTCGAAAATGGCCTTCAACGGCTGTCGTGCAGGTGTGGTGGCGAAACGCTTGAGATCTGAATCGATAGCCCCATATAGGCAGACAACTTCCGACGCTTGTCGAATCCGCGTCACGCTTGTCGAGTAACTGTCACAACACCTTGCCAGGAGAGATTCATGGCTAGAGATCCGCAAAACCCCGTAGACGAAGAACTCGAGCGCGCCGAACGCGACGGCGAGCCGCAGCACCAGTCCACCAACGAGGCGTTGGACGGTGATCTGGAGCAGTTCGCGGAGTCGCTCGAACACGAGGCGGATGACATCGAGGGGGAGGCCAACCCCGAGGCCGAGGTCCTGGCCGCCAGGGTCGAGGAGCTCGAGCAGGCGCTGGCGGACGCCAAGGATCAGTCGATGCGCGCCGCTGCCGAGGCGCAGAACGCGCGCCGCCGCGCCGAGCAGGATGCCGACAAGGCGAAGAAGTTCGCGCTCGAGAAGTTCGTCAAGGAGCTGCTGCCGGTGGTCGACAGCCTGGAGAAAGGGCTGGAAAGCATGCAGGAGGTCGACGAAACGCACCGCGAAGGCGTCTCGATGACGCTCAGGATGCAGCTCGACGCGCTGAGCAAGTTCGGTGTCGAGCAGCTCGATCCCCAGGGCGAGCCGTTCGATCCGCAGTTCCACGAAGCCATGACCATGGTTCCCAATCCGGAACTGGAACCCAATACCGTGATGGACGTCATGCAGAAGGGCTACACCCTCAACGGCCGATTGATCCGGCCGGCGATGGTCGTGGTCAGCAAGGCGGCGGGGTAAGAGGGCTGGGCGCCGTGGCCGGGCCGATACTGCAACTCAATGTCGGCGGGGACTTGAAAGGCGCCGGCCAGCCCCCACATAGCAAGCAATCGCGCAGCAAGCGCCGTCATCCAAACGAATTGAGTCGTTAACGAATAGTTAGAGGTGAGGAATTATGGGACGCATCATTGGCATCGACCTGGGTACGACCAACTCCTGTGTCGCCGTACTCGATGGTGACAAGACTCGTGTGATCGAAAACGCCGAAGGTGGCCGCACGACGCCTTCCATCATCGCTTACACCGACGACGGCGAAACGCTGGTCGGTCAGGCGGCCAAGCGTCAGGCGGTCACCAACCCGACCAATACGCTGTACGCCATCAAGCGTCTGGTCGGTCGCAAGTTCAAGGACGATGTCGTCCAGAAAGACATCAAGATGGTGCCTTACGAGATCGTCGAAGCCGACAACGGCGACGCCTGGGTCAAGGTCAACGACAACAAGTTGGCACCGCCCCAGGTCAGCGCCGAAGTGCTGAAGAAAATGAAGAAGACCGCCGAGGACTATCTCGGTGAAGAAGTGACCGAAGCGGTCATCACCGTGCCGGCCTACTTCAACGACTCCCAGCGCCAGGCGACCAAGGACGCCGGCCGCATTGCCGGTCTCGAGGTCAAGCGCATCATCAACGAGCCGACCGCAGCCGCGCTGGCCTACGGCATGGACCGTTCCACCGGCGACCGCACCATCGCGGTCTACGACCTGGGCGGCGGGACCTTCGACATCTCGATCATCGAAGTGGCCGACGTCGATGGCGAGAAGCAGTTCGAGGTGCTGGCCACCAACGGTGACACCTTCCTGGGTGGCGAGGACTTCGACCTCAAGCTGATCGACTATCTCGTCCAGCAGTTCAAGAGCGATTCCGGCATCGATCTGTCCGGCGACAGCCTCGCCATGCAGCGTCTGAAGGAAGCCGCCGAGAAGGCCAAGATCGAGCTCTCTTCCGCGCAGCAGACCGAAGTCAATCTGCCCTACATCACGGCGGACAACACCGGTCCCAAGCACCTGGCGATCAAGGTCACTCGCGCCAAGCTGGAATCACTGGTCGAGGATCTGGTCCAGCGTTCGCTTGGCCCGTGCAAGACCGCCATGGAAGACGCCGGTCTCTCCAACAGCGAGATCCACGACGTGATCCTGGTCGGCGGCCAGACCCGCATGCCGATGGTGCAGCAGAAGGTCGCCGAGTTCTTCGGCAAGGAAGCGCGCAAGGACGTCAACCCGGACGAAGCCGTGGCCATGGGCGCCGCGATTCAGGGCGGCGTGCTCGGCGGTGACGTCAAGGACGTGCTGCTGCTCGACGTCACGCCGCTGACGCTGGGCATCGAGACGCTGGGTGGCGTGATGACGCCGCTGATCGAGAAGAACACCACGATCCCGACCAAGAAGACCCAGACCTTCTCGACCGCCGAAGACAACCAGACGGCCGTGACCATTCACGCGCTGCAGGGTGAGCGCAAGCAGGCCGGTCAGAACAAGCCGCTGGGTCGCTTCGACCTCGCCGACATTCCGCCGGCGCCGCGCGGCGTGCCGCAGATCGAGGTCGCCTTCGACCTGGACGCCAACGGTATCCTCCACATCACGGCCAAGGACAAGGCGACCGGCAAGGAACAGTCGATCGTCATCAAGTCCTCCAGCGGTCTCTCCGACGAGGAGATCGACCAGATGGTCAAGGATGCCGAGGCCCACGAGGCCGAGGACAAGAAGTTCGAGGAGCTGGTGGCCCTGCGCAACCAGGCCGACGGCATGATCCACGCCTCGCGCAAGACGCTCGAAGAAGCCGGCGACAAGGTCGATGCCGAGGAGAAGAGCAAGATCGAGACCGCCATTGGCGAGCTCGAGGAAGCGCTCAAGGGCGACGACAAGGATGCCATCCAGGCCAAGCTGGATGCCCTGACCGAAGCTTCCGGCAACCTGGCTCAGAAGATGTATGCCGAGCAGGGCGAAGGCGCCGAGGCCGAAGGCCAGCCGGCCGACGACGCCCAGGCCAGCGGCAAGAAGAAAGAGGATGACGTGGTTGACGCCGAGTTCGAAGAAGTCAACGACGATCAGAAAAAGCAATAACCACGACGTCTGACGCCGTGTGATCGGCAGTAGCGCGGGAGCCAGAACTCCCGCGTTGCTGTTTGCACGGCGCCGACACGGAGGCGGACTCAGTAATGTCCCAACGTGACTATTACGAAGTATTGGGCGTCGACAAGGGCGCCGACGGCAAGGACATCAAGAAAGCCTATCGTCGGCTGGCGCAGAAGTACCATCCGGATCGCAATCCGGACGATCAGCAGGCGGCGGAGAAGTTCCGCGAGGTCTCCGATGCCTACGACGTGCTCTCCGACGACCAGAAACGCGCGGCCTACGACCAGTTCGGTCATGCCGGCGTCGACGGCCAGGGCGGCGGATTCGGCGGCGGCGGTTTCGGCGGTGCCGGAGCCGGCGGCTTCAGCGATATCTTCGGCGATGTCTTCGGTGACATCTTCGGGGGGGGCGGCGGTCGCCGCAATCCCAACGCGCCGCAACGCGGCAGCGACCTGCGCTACAACCTCGAGCTCGACCTCGAGAATGCGGTGTTCGGCACCACCGTCGACATTCGCGTGCCGCGCCACGTCGAGTGCGGGCACTGCGACGGCAGTGGCGCCGAGCCGGGGTCGAGCAAGGAGACCTGCCCGACCTGCCACGGCCAGGGCCAGGTACGGATGCAGCAGGGTTTCTTCGCCGTCCAGCAGACCTGCCCGACCTGTCACGGCAGCGGCCAGAGCATCAAGGTGCCTTGCCGCAAGTGCCATGGCGAAGGTCGCGTTCGCGAGACCCGTACGCTGTCGGTGAAGATTCCGGCGGGTGTCGATACCGGCGACCGCATTCGGCTCAATGCCGAAGGCGAATCCGGGCTCAACGGCGGCCCGGCGGGGGATCTCTACGTTCAGGTCGAGATCAAGCCACACCCGATCTTCGAGCGCGATGGCCGCCATCTGCATTGCGAAGTGCCGATCAACTTCGTCGACGCGGCGCTGGGTGGCGAACTCGAGGTGCCGACGCTGGAAGGACGGGTCAAGCTCAAGATCCCGCCCGAGACCCAGACCGGCAAGCTGTTCCGGCTGCGCGGCAAGGGCGTCAAGCCCGTGCGCGGCGGCCCGGCGGGCGATCTGCTCTGCAAGGTGGTGACCGAAACCCCGGTCAACCTCAACGAAGAGCAGAAGGATCTGCTTCGCAAGTTCCAGGACAGCCTGGGCAGCGCCAGTCGCCACTCGCCCAAGAAAGAGGGCTGGTTCGACGGCGTGAAGCGCTTCTTCGAGGATATGAAGCCCTGACGTCGTCGCCGTTCAGTTGATGAAGCCCCGCCCGGTTCGCCGTGGCGGGGCTTTGTCTTTAGGGTGGGGCGCGCTACAGTCGAAAGGTTCATCTTGGAGGCGTGATCGTCATGGACCTGTTGGCTTTCATCCTGGCCGCATTGGGCTTCGCCTACTTGCCCGGTCCGGCCATGCTCTATACCGCCGCGCAGACGCTGGGGCGCGGCAAGCGCGCCGGCTGGTTCGCGGTACTGGGCGTGCACCTTGGCTGCTACGTGCATGTGGTGGCGGCGACGCTGGGACTGGCGGCGCTGTTCGCGGCGGTGCCACCGGCCTACGTGGCGATGAAGGTGATTGGCGGGATTTATCTGCTCTGGGCGGGCGTACGGCTGTGGCGTCAGGGCCTGGGTGAAGCGCCGCAGCTCGAATCACGCGCCTCCGCACGGCGAGTGCTGCGTGACAGTTTCCTGGTCGAGGTGCTCAATCCCAAGACCGCGCTGTTCTTCGTCGCCTTCCTGCCGCAGTTCGTGCAGCCCCAGGCCGATCTCGCCATGACTTGGCAACTGCTCGGTCTGGGCGTGGTCACCAACCTGATCTTCTCCTCTGCCGACGTCGTCACCGTACTACTGGCCGCACCGCTGCGACGGTGGCTCACTGCCGATCGCCGCGGCGGTTCGCGCTGGCTGCAGCGGCTCGGTGGCGGTGTGCTGGGCGGGCTGGGCGTCAATACCCTGATTCACGCCAGCCGCTAGCCCGCGTCGGAGGTCTCCTCCCAGTCCTTGACGGTCGATGACAGGGTCTTCAGCCGCGCGATCGCGAGGCGCGATACCGGGCTCAACTCGCCGCCATCCGTGTCGGCATAGTCGATGATCTGGCGCTTCATGCTGCGCGCCCAGAATTTCTTGAGGTGCGTGGCGACCAGTTCGGCCGCCTGGGCGTCGTCACCATGGTGCAGGTTGTTGGCGCTGATCTGATTGACCATCTTGATCAGCGGCGCGGTTGGCCCGCCATGGCCCGCATCATTCATGCTCGAGTCGCTCATCTCGCGCGCTCCCTGACGTCGAAAGAGTGGCCGGCGGCGCTCATTTGAGCGCCGCCTCGGCGGATTCCAGATAACGCTGCTGACGTTCGTCGAACTGGCGGAAATGCTGCTGCCAGGACGAGGGCTGGGAGACCTTTTCCACCTGCACCGCCGTCACCTTGTACTCCGGACAGTTGGTGGCCCAGTCGGAGTTGTCGGTGGTGATCACGTTGGCGCCGCTGCCCGGATGGTGGAAGGTGGTGTAGACCACGCCCGGCGCCATGCGGTCGCTGACACGGCAGCGCAGCACCGTGCGCCCGACGCGGCTGCTGATGCCCAGCCAGTCGCCGTCGCGCAGGCCGCGGACCTCGGCGTCCGAGGGGTGGATCTCCAGCACGTCCTCGGCGTGCCAGGCGCTGTTGTCGGTACGTCGGGTCTGGGCGCCGACGTTGTACTGGCTGAGGATGCGCCCGGTGGTCAGCAGCAGTGGATAGCGTCGGCTGGCGCGCTCCTCGGTGGCGACGTATTCGGTGATGGCGAAGTTGCCCTTGCCGATGGGGAAGTCCAGCGCGTGCATGGTCGGGGTGCCGTCGGGGAAGGCGTCGTTGCACGGCCACTGGATGCTGCCCAGCTCCTCGAGCCTGGCATAGCTGACGCCGGTGAAGGTCGGTGTCAACTGGGCGATTTCGTCCATGATCTCGGAGGGGTGGGTGTAGTGCATCGGGTAGCCCAGCGCGTTGGACAGCGCCTGGGTGACCTCCCAGTCCTCCTTGCCGGCCACCGGCGGCATCACCTTGCGCACGCGGTTGATGCGTCGCTCGGCATTGGTGAAGGTGCCGTTTTTCTCCAGGAACGTGGAGCCGGGCAGCAGCACATGGGCGTACTTGGCGGTCTCGTTGAGGAAGATGTCCTGCACGATCAGGCAGTCCAGCGCGGTCAGCGCCGCCTCGACATGCTGGGTGTTGGGATCGGACTGGGCGATGTCCTCGCCCTGGACGTAGAGCCCCTTGAAGGTGCCGGCGATGGCGGCGTCGAACATGTTGGGAATGCGCAGCCCCGGTTCGTCGTCGATGGTGGTGTGCCAGAGCGTCTCGAACTTCTCGCGCACGGCGGGATCGGCGACGTGCTGGTAGCCCGGCAGTTCGTGGGGAAACGAGCCCATGTCGCAGGAGCCCTGGACGTTGTTCTGGCCGCGCAGCGGATTGACCCCGACACCCTCGCGGCCGATGTTGCCGGTGGCCATGGCGAGGTTGGCGATGCCCATCACCATGGTCGAACCCTGGCTGTGCTCGGTGACGCCCAGGCCATAGTAGATCGCCCCGTTGGCGGCGTTGGCGTAGGCGCGGGCCGCCTCGCGGACCTGCACGGCAGGCACGCCGGTCACGGTCTCGAGGGCTTCCGGGGAGTTCTGGGGTTCCTGGATGAAGTCACGCCAGCGCTGGTAGGCGTCGCTGTCGCAGCGTTTCGCGATGAAGTCGGCGTCTTCCAGCCCTTCGGTCACCACCACATGGGCCAGCGAATTCACCAGCGCCACGTTGGTACCCGGCTTGAGCGGCAGGTGCAGGCTCCTGCCGCCGTGGGGCGTCTTGAGCAGATCGATCCGCCGCGGGTCGGCGACGATCAGCGTGGCGCCCTGGCGCAGGCGGCGCTTCATCTGCGAGGCGAACACCGGGTGGGCGTCGGTGGGGTTGGCGCCGATCACCAGAATGGTGTCGGCCTTCATCACCGAGTCGAAGGTCTGGGTGCCGGCGGACTCGCCCAGGGTGGTCTTGAGGCCGTAGCCGGTGGGCGAGTGGCACACCCGCGCGCAGGTATCGGTGTTGTTGTTGCCGAAGGCGGCGCGGATCAGCTTCTGGACCAGATAGGTCTCTTCGTTGGTGCAGCGCGACGAGGTGATGCCGCCGATGCTCTCGCGACCGTGCTTCGCCTGGGTCTCCCGAAGGCGTCGCGCGGCGAAGGCGATCGCCTCGTCCCAGGCGACGGGGCGCCACGCTTGGTCGATGCTGTCGCGGATCATCGGTTCGCGAATGCGATCCTTGTGGGTGGCGTAGCCGAAGGCGAAGCGTCCCTTGACGCAGGAGTGGCCATGGTTCGCGTCGCCACCCTTGTAGGGCACCATGCGTACCAGCTTGTCGCCCTTCATCTGCGCCTCGAAGGAGCAGCCCACGCCGCAGTAGGCGCAGGTGGTCACCACGCTGTGTTCGGGCACGCCTTGGTCGATGACGCTCTTCTCCATCAGCGTCGACGTCGGGCAGGCCTGCACGCAGGCGCCGCAGGAGACGCACTCCGAGTCCATGAACGGCTCGTTCTGGCTGGCGGCGACCTTGGAGTCGAAACCGCGCCCTTCGATGGTCAGGGCGAAGGTGCCCTGGACCTCGCCACAGGCGCGCACGCAGCGCGAGCAGACGATGCACTTGCTGGGGTCGAAGCTGAAGTAGGGGTTGGAGTCGTCGATCTCGGCATCCAAGTGATTGGCGCCGTCGAAGCCGTAGCGCACCTCGCGCAGGCCCACCGCGCCGGCCATGTCCTGCAGTTCGCAGTCACCGTTGGCGGGGCAGGTCAGGCAGTCCAGCGGATGGTCGGAGATGTAGAGCTCCATGACGTTGCGCCGCAGCTTGGCCAGCTTGCCGTTCTGGGTGGTGACCGCCATGCCCTCGGCCACCGGCGTGGTGCAGGAGGCGGGGTAGCCGCGCCGGCCCTCGATCTCGACGGCGCACAGGCGGCAGGAGCCGAAGGCCTCGAGGTTGTCGGAGGCGCACAGCTTGGGAATGGTGATGCCGGCGAGCGCTGCGGCACGCAGTACCGAGGTGCCCTCCGGTACGCTGATCTCGACGCCATCGATAGTCAGCGGAACCAGGGTTTCCGAGAGTCTTGCCGGTGTTCCCAAGTCGCGGTCGAACTGTTTCGGATCGAAATGTTGCAGCATGACTACCTCCCGCCTTCGGCTTGTCGCGGTGTCAGGTCATCGGGAAAATGCTTCATCACGCTCTGTACGGGGAACGGGGTCATGCCCCCCATGGCACAGAGCGAACCATCGACCATGGTGTCGCAGAGATCGGAGAGCAGGGCGAGGTTCTCCTCCGCCCGCTCGCCGGCGCGAATACGGTCGATCACCTCCACGCCGCGCACGGCGCCGATTCGGCACGGGGTGCACTTGCCGCAGGACTCGACGCTGCAGAACTCCATGGCGAAGCGGGCCTGATCGCCCATGTCGACGCTGTCGTCGAACATCACCACGCCGCCGTGGCCGACCACGCCCCCGAAGGCGGCGAAGCCTTCGTAGTCGATGGGGCTGTCCCACTGGCTCTGGGGCAGATAGGCGCCCAGCGGCCCGCCCACCTGCACCGCCTTGAGCGGTCGGCCGCTACGCGTGCCGCCGCCGAAGCTCTCCATCAGCTCGCGCAGGGTGGTACCGAAGGCCAGTTCCACCAGACCGCCACGCTCGACGTTGCCGGCCAGCTGCAGCGCCAGGGTGCCGCGGGACCTGCCCATGCCGTAGTCGGCGTAGGCCTGGCCGCCCTGGTCGAGGATGAACGGCACCGCGGCCAGCGAGAGCACGTTGTTGACCACGGTAGGCTGACCGAACAGGCCCTCGATGGCGGGCAGCGGCGGCTTGGCGCGAACCAGCCCGCGCTTGCCCTCCAGGCTCTCCAGCAGGGATGTCTCCTCGCCGCAGATATAGGCCCCGGCGCCCAGGCGCACTTCGAGGTGGAAGGCCTGGCCGCTGTCGAGGATGTCGTCGCCCAGATAGCCGGCCGCCTCGGCGCGGGCGATCGCCTCGTCGAGCATCGTCTGGGCCAGCGGATACTCCGAGCGCAGGTAGATATAGCCCTGGGTGGCGCCCACGGCGAGCCCGGCGATGGTCATGCCCTCGATCAGCATGAAGGGGTCGCACTCCATCACCAGGCGGTCGGCGAAGGTGCCGGAGTCACCCTCGTCGGCATTGCACACGATGTACTTCTGCGCCGCCGGGGTGTCGTGGACCGTCTGCCACTTGATGCCGGTAGGGAAGGCCGCGCCGCCACGCCCGCGCAACCCCGAGGCCTTGACCTCGTCGACGATGCCTTGGGGGGCCAGCGCCAGCGCGTTTTGCAGGCCGGCGAAACCTTGCCGTGCGGTGTAATCCTCGAGCGACAGCGGATCGGTGAGGCCGATGCGCGAGAAGGTCAGGCGCTGCTGGCGCGCCAGATAGGGGTGATCCTCGATGTCGCCGAGGGCCAGCGCGTGTTCCTGACGCCCCTCGAACAGCCCGGCCTCGACCAGGGCGTCGACGTCGGTGGGCGCCACCGGGCCGTAGGCCACCCGGCCCGCCGCGGTCTCGACCTCCACCAGCGGCTCCAGCCAGAACAGCCCGCGGGAGCCGTTGCGCTTGAGCTGGATCGCCACGCCCAGGCGCTCGGCGGCCCGCGTCAGGCGTGCTGCCACGGCGTCGGCGCCGAGTGAACGGGCGGTGGTGTCGCAGGGCACATAGATCGTGGTCGTCATCACTTCACCTCCACCACGGTGGCGCTGAGCTGGGCCGTCAGACGGTCGAAACCGGCGGCGTCCATGCGGCCGTGGACCTCGTCGTCGACCCGTAGCGAGGGGCCGCAGGCGCAGTTGCCGAGGCAGTAGACCGGCTCCAGGGTGAATTCGCGATCCGCCGTGGTCTGATGGTAGTCGACCCCCAGCGCGGACTTGACGTGCGCCTCCAGCGCCCGCGCGCCCACCGCCTGGCACGCCTCGGCGCGGCACACCTGGATCACGTGGCGCCCCGGCGGCTGGGTGCGGAAGTGGTGATAGAAGCTGATGATGCCGTGGACTTCGGCGCGGGTATGGCGCAGCGCCTCGGCGATGATCGGGATCGCCGCCTCGGGGATATGGCCGAAGCGGTCCTGGAGCGCGTGGAGCGTCGGCAGCATGGCGCCCGGCAACGAGCGGTGCTCGTCGACAACGGCCTGGATCTGCGCCGACGTCCAGGTGTCGGCGGCCTGCGGACTAGCGTGTGACATGGCCTGGTCGTCTCATCAAGTTGCTGGTCTGTGCCCGACGGTGGCTTCACGCATGCCGGGACTCGTCCAATCGTCTTATAGGAATCGTCGTTCTTAACTGGTTTAAGTCAGGGTCCCGCTATTCGCCAAACTAGCACTCCCCGGAGGCGCAAAAAATATGAACGAAGATGCTTAGAAAAAAGTTGAATATCACCCCAGCCTGGCTGTTCCGCAGTGACGATGGCGAGCTGCTCGACCCGGTGCTGTTTCGTCTGCTCGCCAATCTGCGCGAGTCCGGCAAGCTGACGCGCGCCGCCGAAGCCGCCGGTGTATCCTACCGTCACGCCTGGAATCTGCTCAATCGTGGCGAGGCGTTCTTCGGCATGGCGCTGGTGGAGATGCGCAAGGGCCACGGTACCCGGCTCTCCCCCCTGGGGGAGAAGCTGCTGTGGTCGGAGCAGCGGGTGAAGGCGCGTCTGGGGCCGCAGATCGACAGCATGGCCTCGGAGCTAAACAACCAGTTGCAGCAGTTGCTGGAGGGCGCCCACCCGGTGTTGCGACTGCACGCCACCCACGGCTACGCGGTGGCGCTGTTGCCGGAGAGCTGCAGCGAACTCGATCTGCGTTACTGCCATCCCGGGGAAGCGCTGAGTGCCATGGAGCGCGGCGAGTGCGACCTGGCCAGCTTTCATCTGCCCACCTGCCCGCGGTTGGCGGCGCGGGTGATGCGGGTCTATCGGCGGCCACTGGGGCGCCAAAAGTTGCGCGTGATCCGGTTCGTGACCCGGCGACAGGGGTTGATCCTGCGCGCCGCGGATCGCGATCGCATCGGGGGGCTGAGCGATCTCACCCGACCCGGGGTGCGCTTCATCAATCGCGACGAGCACTCCGGCACGCGGATCCTGTTCAATCTGCTGCTGGAGGAGGAGGGGATCGGCGAGGCCCAGATCCAGGGCGCCGAGCGGGAGGAGTTCACCCACACCGCGGTGGCGGCCTACGTCGCCTCGGGCATGGCCGATGTCGGTTTTGGATTGGAAGCGGCGGCAGCGCAGTTCGGGCTCGACTTCGAGCCGCTCTCCACCGAACACTACCTGCTGGTCTGCCCCGAGGATCGGCTGCGGCAGCAGAATGTCCAGGAGCTGCTGACGTTCATGGGATCCAGGGGATTTCTCGCTCAGCTCGAATCACTGACCGGCTACGCGGCGGATCGATGTGGCGAGGTGGAGACGTTCGAAGCGCTGCTGGCGGGGGACAGGGCGTAGAGGGCCGGACACGATCGTGTCCGGCCGTCGTTCAGGGGCAGTGCGCCGGTATCAGAACAGCGCGGCCGCCTTGGCCAGGGCGATGTAGAGTCCGATCAGGAACGGCACGCCCACGCCGAGCCAGGCCAGCACGCCACCGATACCGAAGCTGCCGCGAGCCGCGGTCTCGGCATTGGAGGAGACGCTATCTTCCTTCTGCAGCGCGCGCTCACGGGCCAGTTCGTCGTCGCTCATCTGCTGCTCCGGCTTGACCGGCTTGACC